>CAZMSS010000048.1:11227-13307 GCA_964568965.1 uncultured Verrucomicrobiota bacterium
TAATGCACCCGCTCCTGAATTGACATGCATCGTGAACATTATCAAATCCGGGGGCTGGAGACCAGCAAAGGCATTATGCGCATAGAAATACTTCTTGGAGCGGAATGCGTAAGCATTCCGGCTGACGGCTGCCGGAATCGTTACCGATTCCGCTCCGAATTTCCTCAAAGGCCATGGACTATCAACTGACCCTCGATTTCTTGCCGTGTTGTGTTACAGTGCATCCTATGCCGAAACGAAGGACTGTGCTTTTCATCCAGCTGCCCCAGCTGGATAATGACCTCAAGGGGGACAATGAGAATGTGCCGCTGGCCGCAGCCTACCTTCAGTTTGCCGCCGAACAGGCTGGCGAAAATGCCCATTACGAATTCATCCGCCTGCCGGAATCCGCGCACACCGCAGGCAACCAGTCCCTCCTCGAGACCATCACGGCCCTCTCCCCCGACGTGGTCGCCGGCACGATCTACCTCTGGAACATCGAACGGACCCTCAGGCTAACCCGCCTCCTGCGCAACCGGCTCCCTGGAATCCGGATCCTGCTGGGTGGCCCGGAAGTCGCTTATTCCCATCCCTTCCTCTTCAGGCAGTCGACCGCCGATGCACTGGTCGTCGGCGAAGGGGAAACCGTCTTCCCGGCCCTGCTGCGCGCCATCAGGACCGGCAAGCCGATCAACTATTCCACCGTGGCGTCGAAGTCAGGGACTGGTTACCGGTGGGGTGCCCAGCCGCCGCCGCCCGTCAACCTCTCCCATCAGCTACCCCCGCCCGGCTATGATGCCTGCCGCCCGGATGCGCGCGGCATGGCTTACCTGGAAACCTCTCGGGGCTGCCCCATGCGCTGTACCTACTGCCGCTACCCGCACCTGCGCCACTCCATGTCCTTCCTCGATCCGGACGATATCCTCGCCCGAGTCCGCGCCCTGCGCCGACTCGGCGCGCGGGAGATCCGCTTTGTGGATCCCACCTTCAACGCCCATCCCCGCTTCGGGGAGATTGTCAGGCGGCTCGCCGACCTCAACCGTTCACGTTCCCTCGCCTTCTTTGCCGAGCTCAACGCCGAGCGGCTCACGGAGGAACAGGCGGACGATCTCGCGCGGGCCCGGTTCGTGGATGTTGAGGTGGGCATGCAAAGCCGGGACGCGCTCGTCCTTAAAACCATCCGGCGTCCCACCTCGCTCGACAAGCTGGAGACGGGAATCAGACTGCTCACCCGGCGCAGGATCAAAGTCACCCTGGATGTGATGTATGGCCTTCCCCTCCAGGATACGGGTGACGTTAAGCGGTCCGTAAAATGGGCCTTGAAGCACCCCTCAACCAATGTGCAATGCCTCCAGACCCTTCTTCTGCCGGGGACCGAGCTTCGCGACCGGCGGCGGGAGTGGCGGATGAGCGCGCTGAGCCTGCCCCCCTATGCCGTAACCGGCACCAGCACGATGGATGCAGGCGCCTTTGGCTCGGTGGAAGCCCTGATCGCCCGGCATCCCAAACTGCGATCCGATGTCCCCACCACGCAATTCGTGGGGAGCAAGCTGGACCTCTTCAGCGCACGGGTTGATGTGGCGGTCTCGCAGCAGGGAGTCTCCCCGGTTTTCCCCGCCAACCGCTGCGCCTGTTTGATGACGGGATCGGATCTGTACGGGTGCCGGAAAACAATCGGACGGTTTATCCGGACGGCCATCCTGCGGGAACCTGACAGTCTTTTCCAGTTCGTGCTGTGCCCGGAACATGAGGAACCGCTGGACCTGCTGGACGAATTGATCGGCGTCATCCGAAGCCAGCCGCGCCATCTCATCGACCGGTATTCCCCGGTCGCCCTTCCCGGCAAAATTGCCTCCAGACGCGTGATGATTCAACTCCCGCAGCGAAAACGGCTATCCAGGAAATGGGTGGCCGAAGCCGAAGACCTATTGATGGACGCCTTTTTCTGACCTATTCCCCTCACCCTGCCCCTCTCCCCCTGGGTCCATACGCGTCAACCTAAGCGCAGCGTCTCTGAAATAACCACGCAAATGAAGATTCACCACCCGCCGAGTACGGCTAGAGGCGCCGAGGCACAGAGAAGAAAGCAGAATGTTGCGGG
>CAZMSS010000048.1:13407-15115 GCA_964568965.1 uncultured Verrucomicrobiota bacterium
CAGGAGAAAGAGGAGATGGGACAACAAACAATACCTCTCCTCCTTCTGGCTGTTTCCCCCTCCAGGAAACCGTTGCGTTTATTTTGGCCACGGTATTCCCGTGGGCGAAATAAACGCAACATTGTTTTTTCTTGCTTGCCCTGACCCGTGGTGAGCTTGTCGAACCAGCTCAGTCGAAGGGTCTTCTCGGTGCCTCCGTGCCTCTAGCCTGGTACTCCAGGCGGGTGGTGAATCTTCCCGGTTTGAGCCAATCCAAAGACGATGACCGTCAAGGCGAGACCCTTAGGTTGACGCGATGCCCTTGCGGGAGAGGACCGGGGGACGGCCCGGCACCCTCTCCCCTTGGGGGAGAGGGCTGGGGTGAGGGGGTCTAGCCAGCCTTGATGGCGGTGGCGAGATCGCGGCCGTATGCGCGGCAAAGCTTGAGATCTTCCTCGCCGGGATGCCACTTGACCTTGATGCCGGGGCGTGCCAGCGGGATGGCGGCCTTCTGGAAGACTTCCTCGATCTCCTTCACGCTCTCCCCGCTCCAGCCATAGGAACCGAAGGCAGCCCCGATCTTGTTCTTGAAGCGGAGCCCGCGCATCTCCTCCAGGATCTTGGCCATGGAGGGGAGGATGCCGTTGTTGTGCGTGCTGGAACCCAGGACCAGGAGTTTCGCCTTGAAGATCTCCACCATCAGGTCATTGCTGTCTGCCGCCGCCGCATGGAACACCTTGCAGTCGATGCCGGCTTCGATCAAGCCCTCGGCGATCGCCTTCCCCATCCGCTCGGTCGAATTCCACATGGTGTCGTACACGATCACGGCCGAAGGGGCCGGTTTCTGCCGGGACCATTCCTGGTATTGCTTCACAATCTGGAGCGGGTCCTTACGCCAGATCACCCCGTGACTCGGCGCGATCATCTTGACTGGCAGTTTCAGGGCCAGAACCTCGTCGATCTTCTTCAGGATCTTGTCGGAATACGGCGTCAGGATATTCGCAAAGTACTTTAGCGCCTCCTCGTACAGCTCGTCCTGGTTGACCAGGTCATTGAACAGGAAAGCGGTCGCGTAATGCTGGCCGAAGGCATCGTTCGGCATCAGGATCTCCTCCCCGGTCAGATACGAGAACATGCTGTCCGGCCAGTGGAGCATCGGCGCCTCGACGAAGATCAATTCGTTCTTGCCAAGGCTGATGCGGTCGCCGGTCTTCACAACCTTGAAGTTCCATTTTTCATGGAAATGCCCCGGGACACTGCTGGCGCCGTTCTTGGACACCACGACCTCGGCGTTGGGACACAGCTTCATCAGGGCGGGCAGGCTGCTGGAATGGTCGGGTTCCGAATGGTTCACCACCACATAATCAATTTTGGCGGGATCCACCAGTTCCTTGACCCGGGCGATGAATTCCTCGGAATGGGGCGACCACACGGTATCCACCAGGGCAATCTTCTCGTCCTTGATGAGATAGGAATTATAGGTCGTCCCGCGATGGACCGACAGTTCGAATCCGTGAAAACGGCGGATGCCCCAATCCGTCACACCCACCCAGTAAACACCCTTGGCCAGTTCAATCGGCATAATCCACCCCATCTCCTTCAATGCGCCATTTGGCGATTCATATGGACTATCCTGTATACCACACCCTCACGAATTCGGAAAGAGTTTCACCACTGATTTGGGAAATGAGGGAAATCCGGAGGGGGACCCTTCGACTGGGCGCAGGGC
>CAZMSS010000049.1:0-14931 GCA_964568965.1 uncultured Verrucomicrobiota bacterium
ACACCTCTCTATTCGTCGGCAGCGTCAGATGTGTATAAGAGACAAGCTCCCGGGCCTCCGCCTCCATCTTCTCATGAAAATAGTCGTACCCGCCCGGGAAGCGCCGGACGGTCGGCGGGGTCATCGCCAGGATACTCGTGGCCACATGCCGCGTGAATTCAATGTCATGGCTCACGAGGCAGACCGTGCCCTCATAATCATGCAGCGCGTTTTCCAACGCCTCGCGCGAGGGAATATCCAGGTGGGTCGTCGGTTCATCCAGCAGCAGGAAGTTCGGGGGATTCATCAGCAGCCGGGCAAAGGCCACCCTCATCTTTTCGCCACCGCTGAGGACCGCGATCTTCTTGTCCACCGCGTCACCGGAGAAGAAGAACCCGCCCAGCACGCCGCGCACCTCGCGTTCCGACAGGTTGGGCGACGCCGATTTCACCGTCTCCAGCACGGTCCGGGTCGGGTCCATCATCTCCGCAAAATCCTGGGCCTGGTAGCCGATCACCACGTTATGCCCGATCACCCGCCGTCCTTCGTTGATGGGAAGCCGGCCGGCGATGGCCTTCAGCAGGGTGGTTTTCCCCATGCCGTTGAGTCCCACCAACCCGATCTTATCCCCGCGCTCGATCCGCAGGTCCAGCCCGCGCAGCACCCAGGTCTCGCCGTCATACGTCACACCCGCCTGCTCCAGCCGCAGCATCTCGACGCCGCAGAGGGGCGGCTTGGGGACCTTGATCCGGGGGGCGCGCATCACGACGCGTGGAATCTCAATCTCATCCATTTTCTCCAGCATCTTCATCCGGCTCTGGACCTGGGAGGACTTCGTGTTCTTGGCACGGAACCGTTCCACGAAGCGCTCGATCTGTTCGCGCCGCCGATCCTGGTTGCCGCGCGCCGCCTCCAGCTGGGCATGCCGCATGCGGCAATCCTCCTCGTACTTGCTGAAGTTCCCCGCGTAACGCGTCACCATGCCACCCGCCACCTCCATGGTCACCGTCGTCAGCGTATTCAGCAGGTAGCGGTCATGGGAAATCAGGACCATCGTGCCCTTGTAGTCGCGGAGATAGCGCTGGAGCCATTCCACGGCGGGGATGTCGAGAAAGTTTGTCGGCTCATCGAGCAGCAGCAGGTCCGGGTCGGCCACCAGGGCGCGCGCCAGTTCCGCGCGCATCTGCCAGCCCCCGCTGAATGAGGCGAAGGGCGAGTGGAAGTCGCTGACCTTGAAGCCCAGCCCGCCCAACGCCGCCTTGGCGCGCCCGCTCAGGGCATAGCCGCCCTGGTGTTCGAATTCCGACTGAAGGACGCCGAGCCGGCGGACAATCCGGTCGCGCTCCACCTCATCGGCCCCGTCGAGCCGCGCCTCCAGCGCCTCGATTTCGCGCTGGTTCTCGATGAGGGATGGCAGGGCGTTCTCGGAGTATTCGAGCAGATTGATATCCGGCGACGCGGGCTTGAGCTGCTGGCGCAGGTGGCTGACCCGGATATCGCGGGGAAGCGAGACCTCGCCGCGGTCGGGAGTCGACTCGTCCGTCAGGAGGGAGAATATCGTACTCTTGCCGGCACCATTGGGACCGACAATTCCCACCCGCTCGCCGCGATTGATGCGGAAGGACACATCGTTCAGCACCTGCTGGGCGCCGAATCCCACTGAAACATTACGGAAATCAATCATAGAAGCGCGGAAGATTACCTATAAACCCCACAAAAGAAACATAAAATTGAGAGCGCTCCAGGAGACAGGCACCTCTCCGGGTTTTGGCAATTGAAAGGAGCATGAATACACTGACCGTGCCCGGAGGTCCCGGTCCACCTTGGGAATAAGCAGGCCCACGATCGGCGATGGCCCTCAACAGGTTCGGCAAGCCGTGCGGCCCGAGTCTCCGATTGAGCTTGATTTTGCCCCTAGCTGGCCTAGTCTGTTGTCTGTGTTTGCCTGAACTTATCCGAAGAGGACCGTGATGATGAAAGCGAAAACGAAAAAAGTGATCCGATCCGCCGCGAAAGCCGGCGTTAAACCCGTTGCCGCCAGAACCGTGGCGAAACCCGCCAAAAAATCAGCCGCCAAACCTGTTTTCAAGGCTCCAGCCCCCAACGTTCAGGCGCCGGAGAAATCCACCACCATCGCCCTTGAGTCCATCCGCAAGGAAGTGGCCGCCCTGCGCACCCAGCTTGCCAAGAACATGACTCCCGTAACCTCCGGCACCCTGGAGGAAGTGGACGCCCTGCGCCGGGTCCTCAACGACCTGATGGAGGCCCGGATGAACAACGTCATCCGTGAACTCGTGACCATCCGCAACGCCGCCGCCTCGGCCGGGTCCAATGCCCGCCAGGTAACGGAACAGATGGATGCGCTGCTCGCGGATCTTGGTGCCATGAAATTTGAGGCCGAGCGCCTCGAGTATGTCGACCCGCTGATCCATGCCGTGACCCGCGAGGTCACCGATACCAGCCTTCCCGATGGTGTTGTCACGGAAACCATCCGGCCCGGCTTCTACACCGGCCACGGCATTGTGGTGGCCAAGGCGCTGGTCGCGGTTAACCGGAGGGCCTGACCATGGCACGCCTGGGCATTGATTACGGAACCACCAATACCGTGGTGGTGTGCGCCGACCGGGGACGATACCCCCTGGTCCCGCATGTTACCGATACCTCTATCGGCCGCGTGGCCCGGGAAGTATTCCCCTCAATGTTCGTCTATGACACCGCCACCGCCACCCTGCGCTTCGGGGCCGAGGCAGAACGATCCCTGGCCGAACCGGGCGCCGCCCAGCGCTATATCCCCATCCGTTCCATCAAGCGGCGTTTCCGCGATTACGTGGATGGCATGCGTTTTGCCACGGATGCCATCCCCGGCGGGCTCGACATGCGGGACACCTTCCGGCAGTTCACCCGGGCCGTCTGTACCTCGGTGCGGACCTCCGGCATGATCGGCCGCGAGGAACCGCTGGAAATGGTCCTAACCTGGCCCGCCAATGCCAACGGCGCCCAGCGCCATCTCACCCGGAGTGCGTTTAAGGATCACGGCTTCACGGTCATCGGCACCTTGAATGAACCCTCCGCCGCCGCCATCGAGATGGCCGACCGGATCGTCAATGGGAACCGCGCCAAGGCGCGACAGCTCAAGATGACCATCGGGGTCTTCGACCTGGGCGGCGGCACGTTCGACGCCTCGGTCGTGCGCATCAACACGGCCGACTACACCGTGCTGAACTCCGCCGGCATCGAGACCCTTGGCGGCGATGATTTTGACGAAGCCCTCGCCCGCCTCTTCTGCGAGAAGATGAAAATCGACTTCGATAGCCTTCCCCCCTTCCACCGGACGCTCCTGCTCATCCAGTCGTGCCACGAAAAGGAACGCCTGAGCACGGGCCAGTCACGCACCCTGACCCTGGATCCCGAAGAAATCGGACTGGACGGCAACACCGTCAAGGTCACCGCGGCGGCCTTCGAGAAACGCCTGGCCGAACTCATCGAACCCGCCGTTGAAAAACTGGCCGAGGTGATAACCGCCGCGGGAAGCGACGACCTGGAGATGATTTACCTGGTCGGAGGCTCGTCGCGCCTTCCCGTGGTGAGCAAGCTGATTGCCAACCGTTTCCCGGATATCCGGCTGTTCACCACCGATAAACCCTTCACCGCCACCGCCATGGGCGCGGCTATCCACAGTTCCGAAACGGTCCGGGTCCACGAGGTGTTTGCCCGGCACTTCGGGGTAATCCGGCTGGCCGATCATGGCACGCGCGAGGTATTTGCCCCCGTGTTCAAGGCGGGCCTGCGGTTGCCTGCCCCTGGCGAGGCCCCCATCATCACCGATGTGCAATATCATCCGCGCCACAACATCGGGCGGCTGCGTTATCTCGAATGCACCTCCGTGGATGCCGCCGGCAAACCCGCGGCCGGCCTGCGCCCCTGGTCCGAAATCCTGTTCCCCTACGACTCCGGGCTGGCGGTCAATGATGCACTACACCCGGACCGGATCATCCCCCGGGATGACCTGGCCTCGATCGCCGTTGAGACCTACTCGTGCGACAGCGACGGGATCATCACCGTGCAAATCCGCCGCAGTGACGGACAGTCGCGCACATTTGAGGTGTTCAGATCGTAGGAAAGAAAACCCCATGGCAGATCCGGCACTTCCCCTCGTCACGAGCGATCCTTATCTCGAGCCATTTGAGCCCGTGATCCGGCGCCGGCTGCAGCACATCCGCAACACGGAACAACGCCTGACGCAGGGACGGATGCCCCTGCCCGACTTCGCCGCCGGCCATGAATACTTCGGATTGCACCGGGAGGCCGACGGCACATGGGTGCTGCGCGAGTGGGCGCCCAACGCCTGCTCCATTGCCCTGATCGGGGATTTCAACCAGTGGAAACCGGATACGGAATTCTACTTCCGACGCCTCGGCACCAACGGCGTGTGGGAACTGCGGCTCCCCCCCGCCCGCCTCAAGCACAAGGATCTTTTCAAACTCCTGGTCTCGTGGCCGGGCGGAAGCGGTGAACGCATCCCTGCCTATGTCCGGCGCGCCGTGCAGGATGACACCACGAAAGTCTTCAGTGCCCAGGTCTGGTGGCCTGATGAGCCGTACCACTGGAAGCATGATTCATTCCGGCGCCCCGATGAGGCTCCCCGCATTTACGAGGCGCATGTCGGCATGGCTCAGATCGAACCCCGGCTCGGCTCATACCGCGAGTTCGAGGAGAAGATCCTCCCCCGCATCGTCGAGGCCGGCTATAACACGATCCAGCTGATGGCCATCCAGGAGCATCCCTATTACGGTTCGTTCGGCTACCATGTCAGCAGTTTTTTCGCCGCCTCCTCCCGCTTCGGCACCCCCGAGGAACTGAAATCCCTCGTCGATGCCGCCCACGGGGCCGGTCTTGCCGTCATCATGGACCTGGTGCATTCCCATTCGGTCAGGAACGAGGTCGAGGGTCTGAGCCGGTTCGACGGCACCCCGTACCAGTATTTCCACGAGGGCAACCGCGGCGATCATTTCGCCTGGGACTCGCGCTGCTTCAACTACGGCAAGACCGAGGTCCTCCACTTCCTGCTCTCCAACTGCCGCTTCTGGCTCGATGAATACCGCTTCGACGGCTACCGCTTCGACGGCGTCACCAGCATGCTCTACCACGACCATGGGCTGGGCAAGGCCTTCACCAACTACGAGGACTACTTCGGCGGCAATGTCGACGACGATGCGTTCGCCTACCTCGCCCTCGCCAACCGCGTCATCCACGCAGTCCGGCCGGATGCCCTGACCGTGGCCGAGGACGTCAGCGGCATGCCCGGGCTGGGCTCCGCCGTGGACGCCGGCGGGATCGGGTTCGACTACCGCCTCGCCATGGGCACGCCCGACCACTGGATCAAGCTGATCAAGGAGGTGCCCGACGAGCAATGGCATGTGGGGAACCTCTACTTCGAACTGACCAACCGGCGGCAGGACGAGAAAACCATTTCCTATGCCGAGTCCCATGACCAGGCACTGGTGGGCGACAAGACCATCATCTTCCGGCTCATCGACGCGGACATGTACACCTCCATGAACGTATTCGACAGCAACCTGCGGGTGGACCGCGGGATAGCCCTGCACAAGATGATCCGGCTCGTCACGCTGGCCACCGCCGGGCATGGCTACCTCAACTTCATGGGCAACGAATTCGGCCATCCCGAATGGATTGATTTTCCCCGGCAGGGCAACAACTGGAGCTACCACTATGCCCGCCGCCAGTGGAACCTGCGCGACGACACCGCCCTCCGCTACCGGTTCCTTGCCGAGTTTGACAAGGCCATGATGGAGCTCTGCCGCCAGTACCGACTGATCGAAACACCCGGCCCCCATTTCCTCAGCGAGCATATCAGCGACCAGACCCTGGCCTTTGAGCGCGCGGGCCTCGTTTTCATCTTCAACTTCAACCCCACGCATTCATTCACCGACTACCCCATTCCCGTGCCGCCCGGGAAATACCGGCTCCTGCTCGACAGCGATGCGGCCGCCTTCGGCGGATTCGGCCGCATTCTTCCTGCGCAGGAGTATTTCGAGAACGACCACAAGATCTCCGTCTATCTCCCCTCCCGCACCGTGCTGGTCCTGGCTCCGGGGAAAGCCGGCGGCAAAGGGCAGCGCGCCGCGGGGACAACCCGTCCCCGCCGCACCCGGAAGGCCTCATGAGCACACCGGCGCATCCCCCCTGCCGCGGACACCTGTTCCACCGCACCGCCATGCTGGTGGGCAAGAACGCCATGGAGCGGCTGGCGTCCGCCCGCGTGGCGGTGTTCGGCGTGGGCGGAGTGGGAAGCTGGGCGGCGGAAGCCCTGATCAGGTCCGGCATCGAACAGGTCACCCTCGTGGATTCGGATGTAGTCTGCTCCACCAACATCAACCGCCAGCTCCAGGCCACCGCCCTGAACGTCGGAAAGTCCAAGGTCGAGGAACTGAAAAAAAGACTGCTTGAAATCAACCCCGCCGCTCAGATTGAGACCCGGCACATCGCCTACACATCGCGAACCTGCGACCAGTTCGACCTGACTTCGTACGACTATGTGCTCGATGCCATCGACAGCCTCCAGAACAAGGTCCTGCTGATCGAACGCTGCCTTGATGCCGGCATCACCGTCTACTCCTGCATGGGCGCGGGCGCCAAACTCGATCCCACCCAGGTCAAGGCCGGCCCGCTGTCCCGCACCCGCATGTGCCCGCTGGCCAAGATGGTCCGCAAACGGCTCGGAAAGAAATGCGTCTCAAAGGAATTCCTGTGCGTGTACAGCGAGGAGCCACCCCGCGACCCGACCATGGAGACTTTCTGCGGCACAGGCCAGTGTGCCTGCAGCCATTCACCCACTCCCAAGCCGGAAAACGCATCCCACCCCGCGCCAGATGACGATCACCCCGACTGGTGCGCCCGCAAGACACGGGTAAACGGAACCGTGGTCCACGTGACCGCCGTCTTCGGCTTTACCCTGGCCGGACTGGTGGTCCAGGACCTGGCCCGGCGCGCCACGGACGCTCTGCCTGTAACGTGACTCCATCCTTCTGAATAATCGCTTGTGCCCCTCAAGCCAATGTCGTATATAGCACCACCATTGGGCTACTGACTTGCAACAAGTCGAGGGGGAGTTTCGGTTGTAGGATAAACGGAAATCAGGGGAGACAACAGAACATGTCGGGATTCACCATCACAACACACCGGGCATTATTACTGTCAATTGCCGTAATGGGCGCGGGCGCCCTGCTGGCGAGCTCATGTGTTTGCACAGGGAGACAAGCGATGAAGAAAATGACAAAAAACGATTTCTACACTAACGGCAAGTTCGACAAAAACAAGGCGTTCGACGCCTACTACGACATGATGAGGCACTTCAACTACCCCATCTATCCAGTCCTGAAGACCGACCAGTTCTGGACCAGTGATTTTTCCCAGAACGATTTCCTGAACGTCGGCATGGCCGGGATATTCTGGATCAACAACACCGAGGCCGCCTATTTCGGGCACGAGATCTTCCTGTTACCCGGCCAGATGATCGTTGAGCACGGCCACAACAAGTGCGCCGAGGGCCAGGCCAAGATGGAATCCTGGCAGGTCCGGCACGGGATGATCTACACATTCGGGGAGGGTGAACCCACGCTGGACCTCCCGGTGAAACTGCCGGAGAGCCAGCTCAAACTCAATGCCATCACCGCCAGGCACTGCAAGATCCTCAGGGAGGGCGAAGTGGGCACATTGAACCGCACAACCGCCAAACATTTCATGATTGCAGGCCCTGAGGGGGCGATTGTTACCGAGTACGGCACCCCCCATTACGGACCGGCCCTGGAATTCACAAACAAAACCGTCGTGTTCTAAGTCTGTCAACCATTCGGAAGGATCATCCCATGAGAGAATTGCATCATTTCGGTATTCCCACGGATAAGCCTCAGAAGAAGGAAAACTACATGGAGGGCGCCAAGCTCTACGTCACCGACGTTGCCGACAGCCCGAACAAAATCGAGTTTCTCCGTTTCGAGAAGGGAAGCCCGCTCCCTGAACTCCTCCAGAAGAGTGCGCACATTGCGTACAAGGTTGAGGACCTCAAAAAGGCCATGGCGGGAAAACAGGTCCTGATGGAGCCGTTCTCACCTGCACCGGGCCTGACCGTGGCTTTCGTTGTTGAGGAAGGCATCCCGATCGAGTTTATGCAGGAAGGCTGAGCGTTTAAACAATCCAAAACAGTAAAGGGGCTCCCCCCATGACCATGAAAAAATTCATTAATAATCCCGACAATCTCACTGCGGAACTACTGGAAGGATATTGCGGCGCGTTCCCGGACAAGGTCAAACTCGTATCCGGGAAAATCGTCATGCGCGCCCATGCGAAAGACCCGGGCAAGGTTGCCATCCTGACGCTGGGCGGCGCAGGGCATGAACCCGCGCTCAGTGGTTTCGTCGGCGAAGGGATGCTCGATGCCTCCGTCGTCGGTGATATCTTTGCCGCACCGGGTGCCCCCAAGGTGATCGAGGCGATGCGCCTTCTCAAACGCGATGCCGGCATCCTGTTCGTGGTCCTCAACCATGCAGGCGATGTCATGAGCGGCAACATGGCCATGGAAATGGCCAAAAAGGAAGGCATCAAGGTCAGAATGATCCTCACCCATGAGGATATTGCCCCCGGTGCCGACGCACCGGTTGAAGACCGCCGCGGACTCGCGGGATGCATTTCACTCTTCAAGGTGGCGGGTGCCGCCGCAGAGGAAGGCAAATCCCTGGATGACGTTTTCGCCATTGCCGAAAAGTTCAACAACAACATGGCCACCCTGGCCGTCGCCCTCAAGCCCGCCACCCACCCGCAGTCGGGCCAGGAAATTTTCTCACTGGCGGATGACGAGATGGAAATCGGCATGGGACAACACGGCGAAGCCGGCACCGGACGTTCAAAAATGCTCACGGCCGACGAGACCGCCGTCAAGATGCTGACCCAGCTCCTCCTGGCCGTGAAGGCCGGCAAGGGCGACATGGTCCACGTCATGATCAACGGCGCCGGGGCAACGACACAGATGGAACTGTTCATCATTGCCCGAAAAGTCAAAATGCACCTGGAAGCCAACGGAGTGAAAATGGCTCATACACTCGTCGGGGAATACCTGACCGTGCAGGAAATGGGAGGCTTCCAGATGGTCATCGCCAAGGTGGACAAGGAATTGCTCGGACTCCTGAACAAGCCGTCGAATGCGCCCTACTGGATCACACGCTGATATCCCGGAAAGTAACGACATGGCAGACAGCGTTGACTATGCAATCCTTGCGAGGATCCTGCGGGCAGTCGCGGAGAAGCTCAAGGCTAACCGCGATTATCTATCCAAACTTGACTCGGCCACGGGTGACGGCGACCACGGAATGGCCGTCCATAAGGTGGCGGAGGCCATTACGGCGACCCTCGACAAGGACAGCGGAAAAGACATCAGGACGCTCCTGAACGATATCGGCTGGGCCGTGATGTCAACCGATGCCGGCTCGACAAGCCCGCTCTATGGGTCCCTCTTCATGGGAATGAGCGAGGGCATCAACGGCACAGGACCCCTTGACAGCAAGGCTTTTGTCAACATGCTCGATCAGGGCGTGGCCAAGTTGCGTAAAAACACAAAGGCGGAAGTGGGAAGCAAGACAATGATCGACTCGCTGGTCCCCGCCATGGCGGCCCTGCACTCCGCCGTGGAGGCAGGCAAAGAGCTTGCACAGGCACTCGCGGAGGCCGCCGATGCCGCAGTGAAGGGCGCGGAATCAACCAGGGCCATGAAGGCCACTTTTGGACGGGCAAAAAATATCGGGGAACGGTCCATTGGACACGTTGACCCCGGGGCGACCTCCATGTCGCTTGTGTTCACGGGAATCAGGGAAGGATACGGTCATGGCTGAAGCAACAGGTAATCAGGAATCAAAAGACTACGGGATCGGGATACCGGTCGTTAACAAGGCATACGCCCTCAAAGGCTCAAACAATTACGACTGGGGCATGAAAGACCGCCTCTCGCGCGTGTTTGACCCCAAGTCCGGCAAGACCGTGATGCTCGCGTTCGACCACGGCTACATCATGGGCCCGACATCCGGGCTGGAGCGGATTGATCTCACGATCCTTCCCCTGCTGGAGCACGCCGATTGCCTGATGTGCGCCCGCGGAATACTGCGAGCCTGCGTGCCGCCCACCTTCAACAAGCCGATATCGCTGCGGTGCTCGGCCGGATCAACGGTTCTCACCGAACTCAACGATGAATGCATCGGCGTGGAGATCGAGGACGCCATCAGGCTGAACGCGACCATGATGGCTGTCATGGTGGCCATCGGCGGCAAGTTCGAGGCGCTCACGATCCGGAACCTCTGCAAAATGATCGAAACCGGAAACCGTTACGGAATCCCCACCCTCGGCGTGACCGCTGTAGGAACGGAACTTACCCGCGATGCCCGCTATCTCGGCATGGCGACCCGGGTGCTGGCCGAAAATGGCGCACAGGTAATCAAGACCTACTTCTGCGAGGAGAACTTCGAACGGGTCACCGCGGCATGCCCTGTCCCGATCGTGATCGCAGGCGGCAAGAAATTACCGGAGCTCGAGGCCCTCAAGATGGCCTACAAGGCGATTGACCAGGGCGCGCTTGGCGTTGACATGGGCCGGAACATCTTCCAGGCAGAACACCCTGTTGCCATGATCAAGGCCGTCAAGGCCGTGGTTCACAACGGGGAAAAGCCGGAAAAAGCCTACAAGATGTACACCGAGCTAAAAGCGGGGCAACAGGCAGGCTGACGATCCTGCCCGGCGGGGGCTGTCGGAGAACGACTTCTGACCTTGACACCCCCCCTCGGACCCAGTATCCATAGCCATTTCCAAGCCTGAAAAGAGCGGGCTTATCGTTGAATGTTTGTGAAAGGAATACACCCATGTTGATCATGAAGTTCAATAAGATCATCCGGAACAAGCTTGTCTGGTGGATCTTCGGTAGTATCGTCATTTTTTCCTTCGTCTCCTATTTCGGCCCAAGCGGCGGTTGCGACGCACCCAAGGCGGCACAGGGCATCGGCTCGCTCGACGGGATTAAGGTCTCTGATAATGAGTTCCGCCAGGCCCGGTTCAACACCTATCTGGGCATCTGCCTCTCCGTCGGCCGGGTGATCAACATCACACCCCGGCTGGAAAAGGAACTCAGGGAGCAGGCCTGGAAGCGGATTGCCGCCCTGCGTGCCGCACGGGAGATGAACCTCACCGCCAGCCCCGCGGAAGTCCTCGCCATGCTCAAGCGCGACCCGCAGTTCCAGTCCGACACCGGCTTCAGCAAGCAGCGCTACCAGGTCTTCTGCCAGAACGTCCTCGGGACGCTCAACGCCAGTGTTGCCCAGTTTGAGGAACAGCTGGCGGAGAATATCATACTCCAGAAGCTCCACAACATCACCGCCTCCGCGGTGTGGGTGAGTCCCGATGAGCTGAAACGCATGGCCTCCCGCTACGCCGATTCGTTCCGGGTCGATTACATCAACCTCAGCACCAACCTGGTGAAGCCGGGCGAGATCAAGGTCACCGACGCCGATCAGCGCGCCTACTATACCCAGCACACCAACGACTTTGTCGTGCCCCCCATGGTGAACGTGAACTACGTGAAGATCCCGGCCTCGAACTACCTGGCCAAAGCGATGGAGAAGGTGGACACCAACACCGTCGAGGATTATTACGCCGCGCATTCGGATGAGTTCAGCACCACCGACACCAACGGGGTCAAGGTGGCCACCCCGATCGAACAGGTGTCAGGCGTGATCTCGAACCGCCTGATCCATGAAACCGCCATCCAACTTGCGCGTGACGCCGCCAACGAACTGGCCGACGCCCTGGTCCCCAGCCGCGAGGGCAAGGCCCCTACCTTTGAAGCCATCGCCGCCAAGGCCAAACTTGAGATTCACAAGACGGACCTGTTTGACGCCGAGAACGAAGTCCCGGGCATTGATGCCGACCTGGCCTTCAACAAGGCGGCGTTCCGCCTGAGGCCCACAGCCGATGAATGCTTCAGCGATGCCATCCCCGGCAAGGACTACGTCTACCTGATGACGCTGGGAACCAATACCGACGCCTATGTGCCGGCCTTCGAGGTTGTCCAGGACAAGGTTCACAGCCTCGCCCTCGCCCAGGCGGCCGAAGCCACTCTCGAGAAAAAGGCCGGTGAGATCCATGATTACCTCAAGGCGGGACTGGCCAGGAAACAGGCCTTTACTGATCTCGCCCGTGCGAAGGCACTGAACGTATCCACCTCTGCACTTTTCTCCGCAAACTCAGCACCCGACGCGCTGAGCTCCAGCGAAATTCTCAACGACATCACCATGCGCAACGCCGGGGAACTCTCGGATGTCGTCCGGGGAACCGACGGCCTGATGATCGCCTATATCGTCGAACGCCGGCCGGCCGCTGCAGATGAACTCTCAACGATCCAGAACCAGGTGGTCATGAACGTCATCCGGCGCCGTGCGCGGATCCTGTTCGGCGAGTGGCAGAATTCGCTGGTTGCGGGTGACCGGAAAAAGGACAATCAGCCCCCCGTCGAGATTCCCGAGACCGGGAACGAGGACGTCAAGTAATCACATCGGCCCTGCGCCCGCACCGGGCGCAGGAACCTGCCCGAATGCCACCCACGGTCGTCTGATAGCCGCGGCGTTCAATCAAGACACTCCCGCAACCGGGGCAATGTGTATCCTGCCCTCCTTTGACGGGCAGATTCCCCATGTAGACATAGGATAATGCCCTGCTACAGATTTCCCATGCCCGCTCCAGCGTCTCCCGGGGAGTGGGAGGCATCTCCAACCGGTAGTCCGGGTGATAGGCGCTCAGATGCAGCGGGGTCAGCGGGCCCAGCTCATCCCGAATCCAGGCCGCCAGCCCCTCAAATCCCTCGTCCGTGTCGTTCAAGCCGGGAATGATCAGGTTGGTGACTTCCAGATGGCACCCCGCCTTGGCCGACTGCTTGCAGAAGCGCAGTACCGGGGACAACGCGCCCTTGCAGTACTTGTGGTAAAAAGCCTCGTCCATGCTTTTAATATCCACATTCAACGCGTCGATCAAGGGGAGCAATTCCCCGGCCGGGCGCTCCTCGACGAACCCGTTTGTCACCAGGACATTCTTCCCCCCATCGGCACGAACCAGGCGGCTACAGTCACGGACAAATTCAAACCCGACCAGGGGCTCATTGTACGTATAGGCAATCAGGGAGCAGCCGTCATCCCGCATCGCCCGCACCATCTGCTCGGGAGTATGGATCGTTGCGGATTCACGGAAATCCTGTGAAATCGTCCAGTTCTGGCAGAAGATGCAACCGAAATTGCAACCCCACCCTCCCAGGCTGAAAATCGGGGAACCGGGATGAAAATGATAGAGGGGTTTCTTCTCAACCGGATCAATGTGGGCGGATGAAAGCAACCCGTAGCCCATGGCTTTCAACTCGCCGCCTGAGACGGTCCTCACCCTGCACCGGCCCGTCTGCCCTTCATGAAGACGACAATGATGAGGACACAAGCCGCACTCAATGACGCCATCGGGCAGGGTGTTCCAGTAATCCGCGGTCTTGAGATGGCTTGCACCCTTCATAAGATTAGGGTACCAAATGACCCGGGAAGGAACAACATCGATGAGCTCCACCGGTACAGCCCCGCTTTCAGAATCCAGGCAACGCCTCGCAGCCATGATCGACCACACCCTGCTCAAGCCCGAGGCCACCGCCCGAGACATTGAGCGGCTCTGCGCCGAGGCCGTGCAGTACGGGTTTGCCGCCGTCTGTGTCAATCCGGCCCTCCTGCCTGTCGCCGTGGCCAACCTCCGCGGCTCCCTCGTAGTTCCCTGCACTGTGGCAGGGTTCCCGCTGGGGGCCACCACAACGACCGTAAAGGCCTTTGAGGCCGGGCAGGCGGCTGAAGCCGGCGCCCGGGAAGTTGACATGGTGCTGGCCATCTGGGCCATCAAGCAACGGTCGTATGCGGAGGCCCTCGCCGACATGCGGGCTGTCGTAAACGCCGCCGGCCCCGGTTGCGGCGTCAAGGTGATCCTCGAAACCTGCCTCCTGACCGATGATGAAAAGGTCACCGCCTGCCGGCTCGCCCTCGAGGCCGGCGTCCGATTCGTCAAAACCTCTACCGGCTTGAGCACGGGGGGCGCCACGCCCCATGATGTTGCCCTGATGCGGGCCGTAGTGGGCACGCAGGCCGGTGTCAAGGCCAGCGGGGGCATCCGGACACTTGCGGACGCGGAAGCCATTGTCAAAGCCGGCGCCAACCGGATCGGAACCAGCGCCGGAATCGCCATCGTCACATCACCATGAAAACGTTCCTGATTGTCCTGGACTCGGTGGGCATCGGCGCGGCGCCGGATGCCGCAGATTACGGTGATGCCGGGGCCAACACGCTCGCCCACATCGGGCAAGCGGTCGGCGGCCTCAGGCTACCCACCCTTGAATCACTCGGACTGGGCAACATCCCCGCCCTGCTTCCCGGCGGCCTCGCCATCCCCGGTGTTGCCCCCGTGGCGCGTACAGCCGGCGGTTTCGGGGCCATGCAGGAACGGTCAAAGGGCAAAGACACCACCACGGGCCACTGGGAAATGGCAGGACTGCTGATGGAGAAGGGATTTCACCTGTTCCCCCGCGACACCCCCTCCTTTCCGGAATCCCTCATCCTCGAATTCGAGCGCCGGACCGGCCGCAAGACCATCGGCAACAAGGCGGCGAACGGCCTTGCCATCATCCAGGAGCTCGGCCCCCGACAGATGGAGGAGGGATCCTGGATCGTCTACACCAGCGCCGACTCCGTGTTCCAAATCGCCGCCCACGAGGCCGTCATCCCGCTCCCCGAGCTGTACGAAGGGTGCCGGATCGCCCGCGAACTCTGCAATCCCTATGTTGTCGGCCGGGTGATTGCCCGTCCCTACATCGGCACTCCGGGCGCC
>CAZMSS010000050.1:0-13466 GCA_964568965.1 uncultured Verrucomicrobiota bacterium
CCGTTTCGACAGGCATCGTTGTTGCCTGGCTACAACGGCTGCTGGTCGTCATCATCGGGATCGGGGGTGGCATCGGATGCTACACGTTTTTCTACGCTCAGGGATTGTCGTACCTGTCGAGCGACCCGAAAGCCTGTGTGAACTGCCATATCATGCGCGAGCAGTATGACGGCTGGGAAAAAGGCAGCCACCACGCCGTGGCGACCTGCAACGACTGCCATGTGCCCCATGATTTTTTCGGAAAATGGATGACCAAGGCGCTCAACGGCTACCATCACTCCGAAGCCTTCACACTGCAGAACTTCCATGAGCCCATTCAGATCAAGCCGGGCAATGCGGCCATCCTCAACGCCAATTGCCTGTACTGCCACAAGGATTATGTGCGCGAGATCACCGCGCACCGAGTCGCCCGGGATGAGGAATTGTATTGTGTCCGCTGCCATGACAGTGTCGGGCACGGACCGAGACGCTAGGAGAAACACCATGAAAAAGATCGTCGGATATGGAGTGCTGATGTTGCTGGCCGCCGCCTTGGCTGTCGGCGTGATAATGCTCAAGGAATCCATTGCCACCCACAAGGCGGAAGGCCGGCAGATCGCCTTCCCCCTGGTCAGTCTGACGGAACAGACCATCGACCCGGCGGTCTGGGGTCGCAACTTCCCCCGCCAGTATGACGGCTACACGAGGACATCCGAGCGGACGGGAACGCGTTATGGCGGGGGGGGATCGGAGTCCTTCTCGACCGACAAACTGGCGGCCGATCCCCGGCTGGTAACCTTGTTCAACGGTTATGCCTTCGCGATTGACTACCGGGCCCGCCGCGGTCATGCCTTCATGCTGGACGACCAGCGGACCACCAAGCGGGTCACCGAGCGCCCCCAGACTGGCGCCTGCCTGCACTGCCATGCCGCGAACACCGTGGCTTACCGCAAGCAAGGCCTTGGAAACGGAGCCCCGGGGACAATCGAGGAGCCCCTCAACAGTGCCAATGGCAGGGCACAGCTGATGAGCGGTTTTGAGACGGTATGCGCCATGTCATACAGTAACGCGACCAAACTTGTCACCCACCCTGTGGCATGCCTCGACTGTCATGACCCGGAGACCATGCAACTGCGCGTCACCCGTCCGGGATTCCTCAACGGGATCGCCCGCCTGGCCGAGTCCGGAGATCCGCTCCCTCACCTCCCCTCCGTCGAGAAGTGGCGCAAGGGGGACCGGAAGGAATCCTACGATCCCAACCAGCTGGCCACCCGCCAGGAAATGCGGTCGTTCGTCTGCGGCCAATGCCATGTCGAATACTATTGCGGACCTAAAACCACGCTTTTCTTCCCCTGGAACAACGGGCTCAAGGTGGAGGCCATCGAATCCTACTATGATTCCTACACGTTCAAGGACGGGCATCGCTTCTATGACTGGAAGCACGCGGATAGCGGGGCGGAGATCCTCAAGGCCCAGCATCCCGAGTTTGAACTCTGGAGCCAGGGCATACACGCCCGGAGCGGGGTCTCCTGTGCCGACTGCCACATGCCCTACAAGCGCGAGGGCGCTATCAAGATCAGCGACCACTGGATCCGCAGCCCGCTGCTCAACATCAACAACGCCTGCCAGGTGTGCCATCACTTCCCGGAAAGCGAAATCAAGGAGCGGGTTGACATCATCCAGGCCCGCAACCATGGTCTGCTGATCCGGGCCGAGGAGGCGACCGTAGACCTGATCAAGGCCATCGTCGCGGCCCAGAAGGCCGGGGCCCCTGAGATACAGCTCGAAGCCGCCCGCGCCTTGCAGCGCAAGGCCCAGTGGCGGACAGACTTCGTCAATGCGGAGAACTCCATGGGCTTTCATGCCCCCCAGGAGACCGCCCGCATTCTCGGTGAAGCAATCGACTTCGCACGCCAGGGCCAGATCGAGGCGGCGAAGAAATAAGACGACCTATTTCAGTTTGCTGGCAATCTTCGCGACATGGGCACCCTGGAATCGGGCGCCGGCCAATTCATTGGCGCTGGGGGTACGCTCACCCTGGGTCCCGGCAATCGTGGTGGCACCATAGGGCGAACCGCCGGTGATTTCCGTGTTGCTCATCTGGCCACCGAAGGCATACGGCAACCCCACGACGACCATGCCGTGGTGCAGCAGCGAAATATGGAAGCTCAGCAGCGTGGATTCCTGACCGCCGTGCTGTGTCGCCGAACTGGCGAACACACTCCCCACCTTCCCCACGAGCGCACCCTTCAGCCAGAGCTGGGCCGTATGATCCAGGAACTGCCGCATCTGGCCACACATGTTCCCAAACCGCGTCGGCGTACCGAAAATGATGGCGTCGGCAGACTCCAGGTCGGCGACCGTGGCCACAGGAACATGAGCCATGCTCTTCTGGGCCTCCAGCGCCCCCATCTTGCCAAGAACCTCCTGGGGAAGCGTCTCCGGAACACGCTTGAGAATCGCCTCGCACCCGGGCACCTCACGAACCCCTTCAGCAACCGCCTGCGCCATCTGGTGCACATGACCATACATACTGTAATACGCGATCAGGATCTTGCTCATTTCGGACTCCTTTTGGTTGAGTGATTGACTCCCTATACGGTGTCAACTCTAGGCCTCGATGAGGTAACGGGCAAGACTATTTCACAATATCCCCTCTCGCTTTTCCATTGCCAGTCCCCTCAGCAACGTAATACGATCTCCACACCTTCATCACCCATAGTTTTTTTTCAAAAAGCATGATCCCGGGAGACCGATAATGAAACTCATGAGTTCACACGAGCGTTTCACGCGGATGTTCGAGCACCGTGAGGCGGACCGGATCCCGATCATCGACAGCCCCTGGGGCGTCACCATTGAGCGCTGGCAGCAGGAAGGCCTGCCCAAGGACGTAAACTGGGTCGACTACTTCGACGTGGACAAGACCGTCAGTATCTGGACCGACAACAGTCCCCGGTACGAGGAGAAACTGATCGAGGAGACCGCAGACTACAAAATCTATACCACCTCCTGGGGTGTCACGCTCAAGAACTGGAAACACATTGCCTCCACGCCCGAATTCATCGATTTCACGATCAAGGATGCCGACTCATGGCGTAAGGCCAAGGGCAGGATGACGCCATCCTCTGACCGGGTCAACTGGCAGGGCCTTGAAAAAAACTACGCGAAGTGGCGCAAGGAACAACGCTGGGTATCCGGCCACCTCTGGTTTGGGTTCGACATCACGCATTCATGGGTCGTCGGCACCGAACGCCTGCTGATGGCGTTGATCGAGGATCCCGAATGGTGCGTGGATATGTTCAACCATGAGCTGGACGTGGGGCTGGCGCTGCTCGACCAGGTGTGGGAAAAGGGGTACACCTTTGACGAGATCATGTGGCCGGATGACATGGGGTACAAGCTCAACCAGTTCTTCTCGATAGGCACCTACCGCGAGTTGCTGAAGCCGGTGCACAAGCGGGCCGCCGACTGGGCACACGCCAAGGGCATCAAGGTACATCTGCACTCCTGCGGCGACATCCGTCCCTTCATCCCCGAACTCGTGGAGATCGGCATCGACTGCCTGAACCCGATCGAGGTCAAGGCGGGCATGGATCCGCTGGCAATCAAGAAGCAGTACGGCGACAAACTGGTCATCCATGGTGGCATCAACGCGGTGCTCTGGAATGACATGCCCGCCATCGAGGCCGAAATGCGCCGCGTGATTCCCGAGCTCAAGAAGAACGGCGGATTCATCTTTTCGTCAGACCATTCCGTCCCCTCCAGCGTCAGCCTCGAGAGTTTCCGCCAAATCGTGGAACTGGCCAAGGAACTGGGCCGTTATTAAATGATCGCTTCAGCGTCCGCCGCAATAACGGTCCAGAACCACATCCATGATCCAGGATGTGCGGTGAGCGGTTCGGATGCGCGACGCGTGGAATGGAATTCAGACATATACCACGCTCCGCCTCCGGCCTACTGACGCTCCTATAATTCCCGGATCTTGATATTCTTGAACGACACCTCATCGCCGTGATCCTGTAGCAGGATATTGCCCTCGGCGGCTTCACCGAAATTGGGCCACTTGGCGTATTTACTGCCGGCGACCAGAGCCCGCCACGCATCCGTGCCGCGTTCGTATTCCACGATTTTCACGTCATTGAGGTAATGCTCCACCCTGCTCCCCTTCACCACGATGCGGGCCGTATTGAAGACCCCCTTATGGAAGGGCTTATCCTTCGGCGCGGCGATCAAGTCGTAGAGTGAACCCAATGTGCGATTACCGTTCTTCCCCAATTTGGCATCCGGATGACGCATATCATCCAGGAGCTGGAACTCACAACCAATGGAGGACCCGGCTCCCTTGTTGAGTTCCGTATCCACAAAATACTTGATGCCGCTGTTGGCGCCATCGGTGATTTTGAAATCCACAAGCAGCTCGAAGTCCTTGTACTTCCTGATCGTGACAATATCGCCCCCGTTGCCAGACTCAGCCCCCTTGGAACGCTGGACAGTCAAGCACCCATCGGCCATGACCCAGCCCTGCGCGGGAAAAGCGGTCAGTTTCGCACCCCGCCATCCCGCGGTGGACTTCCCATCCCACAACAATTTCCAACCCGCCTCCTGCTCCTTTGCCGAAAGGGTGTTGTCCTTTTCCTTTGCCGCAGCGGCCTTTGCCATCAAATTGACCTGCAGTACATCAGGCGGGAAAGGCCTTTGCACCTGCTGCACATCCTGGGTGCAAATGCGTATATTCCTCCACTCGACCGTCTTGCCAGCATGTGCCTGCTTGCCGCCTATGCCGTGCACCTGAAACGCAATGAATCCTGTCGCTGTCATATTATCAACCAGATTGGCGCAGGGAACATCGTTAAGCCAGGTACGCATGACGGGTCCGACGGCCTCGATGCGCACCTTGTTCCAGTCACCGGCCTTGAATGCTTTTTTCGCGCCAGGGTTCTTGTCGAGCGAATAGAGCCAGCCGCGGCGACCCTCGTCGTATATTCCCGCGCTCCATGCGCGGGCCGACGGGTCGATTTCGCATTGATAGCCGTGAACACGGCCCTTGTTGTACTCCTTGAGGCTGTTGCTCCGGAATTGGATTCCCGAATTCAAATCCGCGTCCACCCGGAACTCGCATTCGAAAATAAAATCGCTGAACATGGCCTTGGTCGCCAGGAACGAATTAGGGGTGTTGATCTTTGAAATCCCGGTCAGGATTCCGTCTTTTGCAACGTACTCAGCCGCCCCATTCAGACTCTGAAAACCATCGAGGTTCGTTCCATTGAAAAGCGTTTCCCACTTTTCCTGCGAATACCCCGTTAGTGCCGACACCATGATCCCGACCCAGATGCAATTTCGTATATTCATTAGTCTTCCATGCCTTGTGCGATTGATTAATGCCTCTCATCATGCGTTCCGGCCGGAATCGTTGCCGATTCCGCTCCGGGCATGCTACATCGTGTAAAACTCTTTCCATTCCTTGCGCGGCTCTGCCCCGACGAGCAACTGATTAGCCAGGCTGTTATTGGTGATCTGTTTCGACTCGCGATCGAACAACAACTTGGTATTCAGCTTCTGGGCCAGGACGCCCAGGCAGAACACCTGGCTCAAGGGCCCGGCGATCTCGAACGGCGAACGCGTTTTCTCCTGACCCTTGCAGGCGAGCAGGAAGTTCGCAAAATGGTTCGATGGACTTTTGGGAACGGCCGGCAGTTTCGACTCCATCTCCCGGGCTTTTTCATCGGGAATAATGGACAGCGTGGCGCCGTGCGTACCGCCCTTGAAGGTCAAGTCCTTGCTGTAGATGATCTTGCCCGGATTGAGTTTTGCCGGAACAATGTTCCCATTGCTCGGCGGCGGGATATTCGGGTCGAGCACCACCTTCCCGTACCCGGCCGGCAACTGGGGCATGTTGTTGAGCCCGTCATACCAGGTAATCTCGCAAGGCGGCATATCAGCCCGCGCAGGGAATTTAAACTGGATTGTCGACGAAAAGGGGTAAAAGAACTTGTTATGCCCATCAGCCCTGAGCATGTTGATCTCGGTCGGCAGGCCCAGGTTCAGGAACTCATGGGCGGTATCCAGCATGTGCGCCCCCCAATCGCCCAGCGTACCCATGCCGAAATCATACCAGCAACGCCACTGGCCGTTGATATAGTCCTTGTTGTAGTCATGAAACTGAACGGTACCCAGCCAGCAATCCCAGTCCAGGGTGGCGGGAAGAGGTTCGGCCGCGGGCATGCTTTTCATGGCGGAATCGAACTTGTGCCAACGCCGCGGCAAGTTCATGTGGGCGGTGATGGCCGTCACGTCCTTGATGATGCCGGCATCCTTCCAGGCCTTGAACTGGAAATAATTCGCCTCGGAATGTCCCTGGTTCCCCATCTGGGTGACAACCCCGTACCGGCGTGCCGCCCGGCACATCAGCTCGATTTCGGTGAACGTGCGGGCCAGGGGTTTTTCCACGTAGACATGCTTGCCCAGCGACATGGCCAGCATGGTGATGGGGAAATGACTGTGGTCGGGCACGCCAATGCTCACGGCATCAATCTGATCGCCCATGGCATCGAACATTTTCCGGAAATCCTGGAACCGGGGGGCCTTGGGGAATTTGCCCATGATTTCCAAGGTGTGCTTCGCGCCCATATCCGTGTCACACAAGGCGACGATATTGCAATGCCCGGTGCTGTACAGCTCGTCGATGATCGCGCCGCCCCGATTCCCGACGCCGATACAGGCCAGGTTCACCTTCTCATTGGCCCCGAGCTTGCGCGGGCTTGAACTTTTCCCTGCCAGTGCCCCATACGCCATCGACGACAAGGCCGTTGAGGCGGTGATGACGGACATCTGTTTCAGGAAATCACGACGGGAAGAAGAAGTATCGACGCTCATGTTATTGGTCCCGGTTACTTTGTTCACTCGAATCAAATCAACAGGCAGCAGTAAATACCGTAATGAGATCAGTTGGCAATATTTTTTTGCTGCAAAACAATGACCACTCGATGCCTCGCTGATTGCGTTCCTGCCCGTACTGACTTTCTTTAAGTTTGACTCCGCCCCGCGTGCGGAGTTGAATAAGCTTAATGAAGGAGGAATTCACAATGAAAACGTTCACATTCATTCTAATGGCCCTGATGAGTATTGCAGGGATTGCAAGGGCGGATAGCGGGCTGGGCGTCTATGGAACCTACTGGACGCCGGGCGACTGGGATTCCGCCACCGGGATCGGGGGAAAACTCTCCGTTGAAATTGCCCCCCATGCGCTTTTCGACCTTCGGGCCGCGTGGCTTCAGGACCTGAAGAAGAGAGAGGGCAACTCCACCAGCGAACTTGGCGTCATTCCCCTTGATGTGGGGATGAGCGTGGTCGCCGGCACGACGCCTGTCGACGTATATGTCACGGGCGGCTTTACATTCTACAATATGGACGGCACGGTCACAACGGGCGGCGTCAAGAAGGACGTCACCTTCAACAACGAATTCGGCTTTTACGGGGGCGTTGGACTCGAAGTGCCCCTGAGCGAGAATGAATGGAGTTACGGGGGAAGCCGGATCACCTTCATGGTGGAAGCCCTGTACCGTTATGCCTCCCTCGATCAGAGCTCCGAAAACACTGTCGATTTCCACGGGAGTGACCTGGGCGGAATCAACATCAACGCCGGGTTCATGGTGCGGTGGTAAAAAGCTGGTTGACTTGCAGCAGCCGCGAAAATGCGGGGCACGCCACGCTCCCCGCCCCTATTTATCCGGGCTGGAGGGGCCCCAGAACATCATGTCTACGCCCACTGTGATGCGATAGGCTGTTCGATAGTTGTTCGAATCAGCCCATTCAAGCCCCGGCTCAATTCGACCGATAATCCATTTCTGATACAAGGGACGCTGAACCCCGGCTGTGAGGCGATAGGTCTCAACCCCCGATTCATCCCCGAAAACGTGGGCGTTCAGGTCGTTGCCGCTCGCGATATCCCGCCGCCCGAACCGGCCGACGTACGCCTTCTTCTCGATCAAATCGAACACCCGGCCCAGTCGGAGGGACTGTTCCCAGACCCATTCGCGGCTGTCCTGGGTATACTTCGCCGACGTGGTGCTGCCCGCATAATAGGCGTACTCCTCCCCGATCCAGCGGTCAACAAACAGCGAGCTGAGCGATCCGAGCCTGTCGTTCGAATCCAGGAAGAACCGCTGCTGGGGTCGAAACGACCACTGGTCGACATCATAACGCGGATGCCACGTGACCCGGGCAAAAGCGTGCGGATGCAGCTTGATACGTACCCCCACATCCGCCGAGATCGACGAGTGTTTCAGTAGCCGGCGCACACCCACAAGCAAACTCTGGTCCCTCGTCTCGGACAGGGGGAGCCCCGGCAAGTCGTCGGCATGACCGGTCTGAGCAAAGACATGCAGCCGGTTCTCCATGTTCGGCAAAGCCACGTCCAGATCGGCATCAGGCTGTAGCGTGTATGTCCGGGTCTCGCCCCGGACCGTTTCAGCATAAACCCCGAGCCTCAGCCGCGAGATCGGCACGACCGCGCCACGTTCGAGGATATCGGGCGCAAAGTACTCGTCAATCGTGCGGAACGGCTTGCTGACACGTTGGTGGATATTCGTATGGAGATAATCAAGGCGGTCGGTGAAGTCATGGAAAGTGTCAGGTTTTTCACCGAGCCCGAACATCCCCTGCTCCGTCCCGCGCGTCACTCCGCTGGACAACAGAGGCTCGGGCGGACGCGGCCGCGGATAGTCGTCACGCTCAAGATCGAAGAAAAAGAAGCCGGAAAGGAAATCGGCAAACTCCAGCGGATCCACACCGGCGTCGACGCCCACCACGCCCAACTGTATGCCGACATCCACTTCCGTTGGCCCATAGGCCGGGCCGTACGGCGTATCATCCGTGGCATCAACGCCGCAGAACACAACGCCGTTAAGACTCTCGGCGCCGATGGGTGAACGGAAAGAGTAGAGATTGCGCGGCCCCGGGAGTCCTGCGTATACGCTGTAATACTTGCCAAAATAGAAGGACCCGAAATCAGTAACCCGTATCCCTGCCGCGAAGCCCGGCCCGATCCTCACGCGGAACCGGAAGACATCCATGAGGTCCATAAAGCGGTTCGGCACATACCACATCAGCCGCTGGCCAAAGGCAACCCTTGCGGTATCAGGCACTGCCGGCACAACCTCGACTTCCGGGGCTGGCAGGGGGAGCGCCTCGGCTGCCCCGGCATCAGGGTCGGCGCCCATCACGAGGACCGCAGGCAGCCAGATCAGCCAACGTCTCATTTTATGACCAGTCAATGCCATGGCGGAAATGAGCATCTATGCAATATGCCGAACACCTATTCCCCAGGACTCCGTGGAACTACTTTTCAGTTGTCACCGGCGAAATGGCCTAATCAGGGCTTCACGGTCGTTCTGTAGAAGCGGTATGGCCGTCCTGTGGCACCGAAGTCGATCAGGCTGGTCTCATCGGTTTTGCCCCAGATATTGGTGGTCAGGATACTCCACCCCCCGCTGACCAGCTGATCCCGTGCTTCCACCTGGAAGCGCTGACCCAGGGCGCTCTGGAAGACAACGCCGATAGCGTTTCCCGTCCTGCGTATTTCGATCATGCGTACCACACTGCGGTAATCAAGGGGATCCGTTTGGGCCGCGAATTCCTGCGCATTGGAGAGTCCATCGCCATCGGGGTCGGCCAGGGCGGCTGAAACGCCGTTGGTTGACTTGCCGTCGCCGCCGAAACGCAAGGCACGCCACCAATCCGGGATGCCATCCCCGACGGTATCCGTGGCCACAACAACCACGGTGCCCGTTGCCAGGCTGGAATCCCTGAACCCGCTGCTGGTGGCAAAGGTAAACTGATCGGTTCCCGCAAATCCTTCGCCCGGATAATAGGTGGCGATGTTGTTGCTCAATCCGATTGTGCCGCCGGAAGTCTGGGAAACGATCCGCCAGCTTATGGCGCCGGAGCCTGTCAACGTTAGCGTGCAGGGAACGCCTGCGCTGGTGGACGCAGCAACATTGATCGCACCGGGTGCCGCCGGACCGGGATTACCATGATCCACTGTGCCGTTATGGCAATCGTAGCAGCCGATTTGCTGCCCCCGCCAGAAGGTCCGGGTCCCGAAATCCCCGGCATTCAAAACCCGCGTGTTCTGGGCGCGGGAGAGCACCGTGCCGCGATAGTTGGTCCCATGGCATGTCTGGCATGACTGGTTGCCGGCGTTGAACGCACTGGCGTGCGGCACGGGGTCGGCACCGGACACCCAGGTCTGGCCCAGATGGTGCAGCCCGTGAGGCCCCCCATTCCGGCTGTTGGGCATGACGCCATGGCACTTGTCGCACTCCACCAGCATGCCGGCATGGCCCTGCAGAGTCTCGCTCATGACATTGTCGTTCCGGAACGCCGTGGGGAATTCGGCATGCGTCGAGCCATGGCAGGCGGAACAGGCCAGTCCCCCATGCCCGCCACGCGAAAACCGATAGAGGGATAATCCCGGCGCGGGGGTATCGGGACTGGTTGCAAAGCGCTGGTTGGACGGGACCCGCATGACCCCGTTGGTGAACACCGAGGTAAAGCGGATCTGGCCGCTGTTGCTGACCGCATCGCCGGAATGGCAGGCCTGGCAAGTCGGCTCGTGCAGCCACCCGACCCGGTTGGTTGACCCCACGGTGGACATCGAGCCATGGCAACTCTGGCACTGCATCTCCATGCTGCCATCGGGAGCGACCGCCTTGCCCATTGCCCCGCGCAGACAGCGCGTAACCGAACCGGGATGGCAGGAATAGCAGGCAACGCGATTGCCGGAGGCATCCAGCGTCATCCCATTGCGCGGATCGATGACGCGGGCATGGCGCCCATGAACCGCGGCAGTCAGCGGCGGGATGCCTGTTATCCCCGATCCCGGCAGCGCTTCCGACAGGTGGCAGGATGCACACAGGATCGGCTTGTTACTGAGGGTCACCGTGGCGAAAAGCCCTGCCGGGCTGAAGCCCCTGAGCGCCAGCGCGGCGATGTACAGGGAGTTTGTTGCCTGCCGCTCGTCATGCAGGCGCAGGATGTTCAACCGGTAATCGCTACCCTGATGCGGATTGAAAAACCAACCGGCGGCAGGTTTTGCGGCAACACGCGGATCCTTCGGGTCGGTCAGGGTGTTGGAAAGGTGACAGCGTTTACAGTCCATTTCATCCGAAACCGGCAGGACGATATCGGCCGTGGCAAGGGCTGGCCCCCCGTTGGTTTTAGCCGTCAGGCGCATCATGGGATATTGATTGGGGCGGCCCGCATCATCATAAGCCATGATCGGAATGCCATAGGCCACGAACCAGTTCTGATTGCCCTCGTAGCCCATCGCCTGGGGAGCATTACTGACACCCGGCATGGAAAACGAGGTTGGCCATTGCACCGCCAGGCCGGTATCAGGGAGCGGATTGGCACCAAAGATCGGATTGACGTACGTCCAGAAATTATCCTTTCCGATGGAAGTCGTGTTGATCGAGTTATCGGCATCGGCGACCGCATGATAGGTCACGGAATACGCGTTGCTGTCGGACACAATCCAGGCATAGCCGTTGGTGGCCATGATAACCTGGGCATTGATCGTGTTGTACGGGGGCAGGATTGAGAACACCGAGAAATCACTGTCCAGGCAGTGCATGCCAAGATTGTTCCAGCCCACCACCGTCCAATTGGTGGCAGCGGGAGAGACGGCAGTCATGGCCAGCAGGCACCCCCCTACCAGACAGTTTGCAGCGAATGCGTTAAGTTTCATGATTGCGCTCTCCTGTTGCGGCAAGAGAAATGATATCCCCGAATCTACAAACAAGCCCCCTGGGGCCCCCGTGCAGCACGCCAATTCTTTTGGAATAATACTTGAAGTCAGGATAAACGGCAAGGCCCCTTGGATTATCCCGTCAGACCGTCAGTGTTCACCGGCGCGTGCGCAGGAGTGACGTGCGCTGGGCGGGAGTCAGGGGGGCATTTGCAATGTACGCCGAAGCCTTCTGGGGATCGTTTTTCATCCATTGCCGCGCCACACTCATGATCGTGCTATTCCGGAGCTTGGGATCGGCAATGGTCCCCGCCCACATGACGGCGACATCAGGGCTCGAGGTCATGATCGTCCCGACCAGCGACCGGACAGCGGGATCAAGGCTCGTGGAGGGGGGCCGCAGGCTCAGCAGCCAGTCCGCCGCCTTGACGGGATCGTACTTGGCCCAGGACTGGGTAATCTGGGCCATTTGCTGGCTTCTCAACTCCGCATTGGGGAGGGTCATCACCCAAGCCGCCGCCGCGGTCGGGTTATCACCGGCCCACATGCTGACAGCGGTCGCCATCGCGGCGCTCTTCAATTGCGGATCCGTAAGAGACAGGGCCCAGCCCGCCGCCTGTTCCGGGGCATAAACAGCCCAATTCTGGGCCAACAGGGAGGCATAACTCCTGCGCTCTCCCACCGTCTGGAGGGAATCCATGTAGGAAACCATCGACGGAATGACACCCGCCCGGCTGGCGTATCCCATGACCGCGCCCATCGCCGCCAGGCGATCAGCCCCGGCCCCGAGTTCCATCGCCATGCGCATGGCCTCGGGAACACTACTCGCCGCCGCTGCGGCAAATACGGGCTTCACGCCCAACCGGAATGTGTCCGGAGACGACTCACGGTTGGCCACCAGCCAGCTGTAGGCCCCCTTGAAGTCCGTCTTGGCCCACGAGGCGAAGACGCCGTTAAGCAGGGCGGTGCGCACCCGCCTGCTCTCGATCCCCAGCGCATAGTCCAGGGCTGCCGACGGGTCGGTCTCCGCCCACTTGGAAATCGTGGCCTGCAACAACTGCTCGGATTCCGGCCCCCAGGGCATGGCGGCGACTCTGGCAAGAGCCGCCATGACTTCATTTGTCCCGAATGCCTGAGGAGCACGAACCAGTCCCGCCACCGCATTGCTCGCGGCTCCAGCCTCCCCTGCGACCGAGTTCGTGGCTGCCAGTGCATGGGACACGGCATCAGGTCTGGGAACATCCCGTACCCGCTCCGAAAACTCCCTGTCGGACTCCGACTGGGCAAGGTCAGAGTCCTGAGCCGTCGGTCTCGACGGTGCGTGCTGTGCCATCGCCTGGAGATCATCCCCGGCCGGACAGTTGTCCGGCTCCTGCGCAACCTCCGGCTGCCGGCGTGACACCACGACCAACGTAACCGCCAGCACCGTGGCGGTAATGACAAGACAAACCCATTCCAGACGCGTTATTTTCGGCATGACTCCCCTTCCCTTCCCCCGCCTCGCAAATCAGGATATCCACATCATTCTATCTTTGACTACGGTCCATTTCCCGTCTTTCTTCTCCACGGTATACCTGTTACCGGATGCACTGAGACCTCCCTCGAAATATCCGCCTTCGACCTCGACCGTGGAGGCAGTGAGTCTTTTGATTTTCACAACCGAGAAGCGCAATCCGGCGCCACTTTTGAATTCCGTGCCCTTGTGAACCGGGGGTATGACGTCCTTGAACCGCGACAGAAA
>CAZMSS010000050.1:13566-14915 GCA_964568965.1 uncultured Verrucomicrobiota bacterium
TGAATTCCGTGCCCTTGTGAACCGGGGGTATGACGTCCTTGAACCGCGACAGAAAATCTGCGTCGGGGTCGTCCCGAAACAATTTAAGAAAGAAACCCTGAGCCTTCTGTTGAAGCCCCGACGCGTTGTGCGAGAATTGGTAACGGAAGACGCTTTCCGCGATATCAAGCGCCTCCTCCTTCGTGATCGTGCTGTCGTAGGCCGGGGCATTGGTTTCCGCCGCACCAGCACGCCAACACGTCAGCAAACCCACAAGGAAGATGCCGAAAAGACATAACCGCTTCATCGATACTCCTTTCTCATTGATCCGAGCACACTGGCGTCCCATAGGGACGCCGGTTATTGGTTGCTTGTTATCAGTTATTCGACGAATTCAACGGATGCGAACTGCCTGCGGATCCCGTTAAGGAACTTGATCGAAGGGTGGCCGAGTGTCATGGCAATGGACGCGAAGTGTTTACCGGGAACACCCCATTTTGACTTCAGCTTCATATTCCCCTGCAGGGCAGGCGCAACGGTCCCGATCATACAACTCCCCAACCCCATCGCTTCGGCCGCGATTGTGGCAAAACTACAGGCTATCGCCGGCTCGATGGTGTCTTTCATCGGGTAGTGGAACAGCAGGACACAAGGCGCGTCGTAGAAGAGCAGATCCTTGTTTTCCATCCGTGCCGCGATGATCGTTTCCGCGACCGGCAGGACAAAAGTCCTCATCAGATCCGCCAACTGTTTGTCCATCATGAGACGCAGCATGACCGATCCGACTGGTGACTTGAGGAAGAGCCATTTTCTGAACACCGCCGTCATATCCTTTGCCAGTTCCTGGACACGCTCCTTCCCGTTAATCACGACTACACCCACGGGCGAAGGAGGGAAGCCCATGGGTGCGGTGGCCGACATGGCCAGAAGACGATCAATGACCGCTCGTTCAATGGGCAAATCCTGATAGTAGCGTGTACTCCGCCTCGCCTGAAGAAGCCCTTCGAGGGCATCGGCAGTTGCACGGGAGGACTTGGGCAACAGGGGGAAAACGTCGGCCCCTGTCATTCCGCGGCCCGTCACGCGAATCGCGCCGCTGGGGCACACCGCCATACAATGGCCGCAGGCCAGACAGCCGAACTTGTCACTCGGACCGACAACGGGCTTGCCGTCGATCATGTGAAGGCATAAGGAGGGGCAAATCCCAACGCACCGTCCACACGCGATGCATGTGGACACATTGATAGCAGGACGCCCCCATTCAACAGCCGATGACGGTTTCATAAATCCTCCCCGGTTGACTCCCCCAGTCTAACGGATGAAGGAAGAATTATGAAGGATGATTACATGAACAGTCTATGAGGCCCCTA
>CAZMSS010000051.1:0-14898 GCA_964568965.1 uncultured Verrucomicrobiota bacterium
GCCGTTCTCTTTAATTCGACACCTATGGCGAGTCCTGGCTCGGCTCTTCGGGCGTCGGCGTCTCGGGCTGCGCCTGGGCCGGCGGACTGGCCGTCTGCTGGGCCGGATTGCTTCCCCAGAATGCCCCGGATTGCGACTTAGGGCCGCGTTCGGGACCAGGCCGCCGGTTGCCCGGCTTCGGGCGATTGCTCAAGGCAAACTCCTGATCGGAGAGGCGCATGGACGCTGCCGCCAGGCGGTCCAGGCGTTGCGGGTCATCCTCCTCCTCGATCATTGCGTCAATCCTGTCCAGTTGCTTCCTAACACGTACCAACCTTTGAGCAATGAAGTCGTCCGCATGGTTTTCCGCTTGAGCGGGAGGGGATTGGATTGGAGCGGGGATAGGTTGAATAATGGCTTCCGCTTTACGGACTTCCCAAGAGCGGCGGGCCATCTGAGCGGCGTTTGATGCGGTAAACAGCGGCATGGGTCAAGGTGGCTTGGGAAGTGGGGAGAGTCAAGAGGATTTTGGATCTCGTTACCGGGTTGCTATAGCTGTATCTGTATGTGCTCACGCGGTAACGATGGTGTTTGACATCGTTTTACGGTGCATTACGGTGTTGTGTATGGCATACACCAAGCTGTTTTCGGAGATTGTGGCAAGCTCGGTCTGGGACGAAGACGACAAGACTCGGCTGGTTTGGATTACGATGTTGGCCCTGAAGAACCGGGACCACTTCGTACGCGGGACGGAGAGGTTTCTTTGCCTCGCGGCGCGGGTGAGTCCTGAGGATTGCCGGCGTGCGCTTGATAAGTTGGAGGGGCCAGACCCGCAGAGCCGAACGCCGGCGAACGAGGGGCGGCGGGTGGCGGCGGTGCCGGGGGGATGGCAGATACTCAATGGCGACCTCTACCAGCACAAGCTGAGTCCGGCGGAGAGGGCCGAATACAACCGGGGGAAGCAAGCTGAATACCGGGCAAGGCAGAAGGCGAAGAGGCCGAGCAAGACGGCGGCGCGGGTGCGGGCTGAGTATGACAGCCTTGAGAAACGCTACCTGGAAGCCGACAAGGCGGGCGACGCGACGGCTTGCGACCGGATTGCGGCGGAGGGATTGCCGGCCGGCCCTCAGGCTGGGGCCGATGCTGAGTGGTGAGGGGTGAGGGGTGAGAGGGAAAGAAAACCGGCCCGAGCTTGCAGCCCGAGCCGGAACCAAGTCAGCGGGCCGTGCGTGGTCCACGCCGACGAAGGGAGAGTAAACCGTGTTGCGGGGGTTGTCAATGGGGTTGTTCCACGTGGAACAATGGAGGATAATCGGGTTATGTTTTGTCGGAAATACGATTGTATTGTGTGTGGAAAGTTATAACCTGTTGATAGTCAACAAAACATAGTTGCAGATATTTGTTGCTAATAAGCGGGTTATGGTGTAGATTGTTGGTGTCAGAGGGAACTGACCAGCGCGACCACGGCGCGAACAATCGGTGGCAGGGTGGCTCCTGGGAGAGGCCATGACGAGATGAAAAGATTCGCATTTGTGACGCGACACGCTCCGACCCCGGAGCAGGCAGCGATAGCTGCCCAAGCGGGCATAGAATTGGTGCCCGTTGGCGACCGGGACGGATTCTCCATCAGCCCGGAGGAATTCACCGGATTTTCCGGCGTGGTGGTAGTCCACGCCGGCGCGGCGCTTCGTTGCTTCTCCAGCGGGATTACCGTTGGAGTTTTTGACAACGTCAACCGGGCACCGGTCGGGCAGAAGCCCGATTTCCGGGCGACCCGGTTGGTGATTTGGGCGCATCGGGACGGAGCGGTGGACCCCGGCGAGTTTATGCCGGTCAACCAGATCGAGGTGGTCCTGTGAGGGCCATCAAGGTCTGGGACGCGAACGGACGCGAACGCCAGGTGACGCGGGGACAAGTGGTTCCCGCCGGGTGGTTCCACGGTTCTCCACCCGTGGCATTGACCCGAGAGATGCGGGTCGTGGAGGTGGTCCTTGAAGGAAACCCCTACGACCAGGACAGCAGGACGGAAACAGTCCTAACGCTGCGTCCGAACATCTCGGATGCAGAAGCGCGGGCCGAAGCTCAGGCTGAAGAGGCCGAGCGCATGTCCAAGGCTTCAGCCCTGGTCGGGCGTGAATGCCGGTTGTCCGAGACCGGTAAAACGGCCAAGGATTTATTGGCAGGCTTGGCTGAGCCTAGCGGGCTGCTTAAGCTCGCGAAGAAATTCGCTTCGGAGCCAGGCATTTTGGTGTTCGACAACACCGACCCGTACTACCCCCGCGCTCACGTTGAGCAGGAAGGGGGAAGATGGGCACAGATGGACAGGTGGGCAATCATCCACACCACTGCGGCCGGGCGAGCGGCGCAGGCTGTGGCGCAGTCGGTCTGTGAGCAGATGCGACCGTATTCATTAGTCGTTGGTCTCGGTGACGGAGACGCACTGGTTGTTGAGTGCGGACAATTCATTGAGCAATTTACCGGAGACGTTACTCCGGCGGCGCGGCGCGTGATAGAACAGCAGGATGACTGGCAGAAAAAAGTGGACGCAATGCCCGACCGGGACACCGGTTCAGGTTACGGGATGAACACGGAGGATTAACCACTCTCCCCGGAGGGCGGTAGTCGGCAATCGAGCCGAGAAAAACCAAACGAACAAGACCTATGACAAAATGCAAACAAATCGGATCGAACGGGTACGGGCAGCCGATATACAGGACGGTCCAGCCGACCCATGAAGCGCGGGCCGGTCTAACGCAAAGGCAGGCCGAAGACAGATGCTACGGCGAGGCGTCCAACCTGGTTGGCACCGACGGATATGAGACGTGCGTTGGCGACTCCGCGCTCCAGGCGCTGGGATGGTCCGTGGTTAGCTAACCATCCACCCTCACACTATATGAGCACGAAACTTGAAGCGGTGGCGGCCTTGAAGGTGTTGCGGGGATTCATCGGGCCGGACCAACTTTATGCGGTGGTAGAATGCTGCCGGGGCGAAGAGAACCAGTGGTTCTTCGATAAGCTCTGCGAACTGGCCGGGGTGGTGGCGACCATGCCCAAAACCTACGAGCAGGACGGCAAGGGAGATCAGGCGGTGGCGTATCTGCACTACTTCGCCGGGGGGCAGGCGTCGTGGTGGATTACGGAGAAGGACGCGGGGAACGGGTCTGACGACCAGGGTCAGGAGCAGGCTTTTGGATTGGCCGATTTGTTCCAGGACGGGGGCGAGGTGGGGTATATCTCGATTGCGGAGATTCTGGCCAATGGGGGCGAGCTTGATTTCCACTTTGAGCCCCAGACACTGGCGGAGATTCGAGGGAATACGAATGCCGTGCCGGCGGGATTTGTGAGTGACAAGGCAGGGTCGGAGTAGTTATTCGGCGTGGCGGCCTCTGCGGGGGCCGCCCAGCCGGGGAATTCCCGGAGAAAGAAAAACCATGAAAAAGACAATACAATTCGAGATGGGCGGGGGGGAGCAATGCTTCAACCTCGCGGTGACAGTGACCCAGGACGGCGAGCGACTGGCGCGAGAGGCGGAGGCGCGTCGGCGCGACCAGGAAGCGGCGGAAGCGCGGCAGGGTAAATGGTTCTCGGATGAACGTGAGGCGGGCACGCTGCAAGGGGCGGTCCTGCAAAACCCATCGGCGGCAGTACGGACGCTGGGGCCGCTTGAAGTTATTCGCATCGGTTGCGGCGCGGGAAAGGGGGGCGCATGAAACCGACGCAAGAGGAAATCTCAAGGGTAATGGGGCACCTTGGCCGCATGGCCGGGGGCGTGCCGAAGCGATTCAGCCCCGAGGAACTGGACAAGCGGCGGGCGCGCCTGAAGGCGGTGAATGCGCGCCGGTTTGTGCGGGCGCTGGCGGCGGGGCTGGCGGGAAAGGGGGGCGCGTGAAACTCAAATCCGAGGACCTGCTCCAAACGCTCGCATGGGCGGCAGCCCAGGAAATCAGTATTCGGAGGCGGGAGCGGTTGCAGTGGTGGCGGTCCCTGATGACGGTAACACCCTACGCCCTGGGGCGGTTCAAGGGGATGGGACCGAGCTACTTCGCCGAGTGGCGGGGCGCACTCAAAGCGGAGATCGCCGCACGGCGGGAAAGGGGGCAATGGTGAATCAGCAACGAGCGGCGACCGAGGCGCTGGGATTGGCGGTGCGTCAATGGCAGTCTGGGGCGCGACCGGCGACCCATATCGAGACTCAATGCGCGTGGTGCAAGCTCTGGCGCGACGCGAGCGGGGCGTGGGTTTCGGGTGGTCCAGCCAAACCCGGCGCGGCGGTGTCGCACGGGATTTGCCCGGCGTGCCTGGAAAAGTTCGAGACGGAATGGGATAAACCGTTGCCTATTGTGGTGCCTTGAACCGATTTGAACCAGCCGAGCCCGGAGCGATCCGGGCTTTTTGCTGTACGAAAATTGTTGCAAAAAGAATTTGACAACGAACGAACGAACGGCTAAATTGACCGTGTGAACGCGAAAAAGAAAATCAAAACTGCGGCGGGAACGACAGACCCGGTTAAAGAGTTTTACTCGCAACTGGGCAAGAAATCTGCGGTCAAGCGTGCCGAAATGTTGCGCTCTACCGCCAACAAAAAGGGGGACAAGTGATTCTGGTACTGTGGTTCCTGGAAGGGTTGTGCGTAGGTGCGGCTCTTGCGTTTCAGTTCGTGATAATTCTGCGGAAAAGTGAGGGGAGAATGCCGGGACCGACCGACCGCGAATTTACGGAGGAATAACCTCCGAAATCGAAACCAAAAACCAAAACATGACGACCACTATCGAAATCGAGTTGGAGGTGGAATACAAGTTCCACCGGGGCGGGCCAGGGGCGCGGGATTCTCTCGGCGGCAAGGCGAACGCCGGACCACCGCTTGAGCCGGATGATCCGGGGGAAATAGAAATCACGTCCATCAAGCACCAAGGCCAGGACTTCGAGGTGTCGGACGAACAACGGGAGGCCATTGAGGCCGAATGCTGGGAAGACATGGAAGACAGGAGGGACGCATGAACGAGCTTGAAATCGTGAACCGGGAGCCCCAGGCGCTGGCAGTGAGCGGCCCAGAAGATCCCATCGGATTGTTTCGGCTGGCACTGACGGAGAAGGCCACGCCCGAAGCGTTGGAGCGGGTTTACCAGTTGTACCAGACGATGGAGAAGGACAAGGCCAAGAAAGCGTTCGACCGGGCAATGGCGGATTTCCAGAGTGAGTGTCCGATCATTGTGAAGCGGAAGGCCGGGGCGAAGAACGCCTATCGGTATGCGCCCCTGGACGACATCGTGGCGCAGACCCGCGACCTGATCCGCAAGCACGGTTTTAGTTTCAGGATCACGGCGGAATGTGGGAAGGACATCAAGGCAATCGTGACGATCACCCATTGCGCGGGGCATTCGATCACAAGTGAGTTTGCGGTGCCTGTGGACTCGAAAAACCCAATGATGTCAGACCCTCAGAGGGTGGGCGGGGCGATCACGTTCGCCAAACGGTACGCGTTCTGCAATGGATTTGGGATTCTGACCGCCGACGAGGACATTGACGCGGGGAACAAGCCGCGTTCTGCTGGCCCTGGCAGGCCCGTGGGGACTCCGCAAGCACAACCCCAGGTGAATCAACCTGACGGCGCGGTTAAGGCGCTGAAGGGCAATCTGTGGGCGCTGTGTAAGAAGCTGGTGCCAAACGCCGTTACCCCTGCCGATGTTGAGAACGCGCTGATTGCGAAAGGGGTGCTGGAGCAAAACAAGAGACTGGCCGAGTTGTCCACGGATCAAATGATGGACGCGGCCGACAAGATCGAAGTCATTTTGAGCGAAAGAGCACCATGAAAACCCTGTTCCAAAACGCGAAGGTTATATCGGTGAACACCGACCCGGACGTTTATCACCGCACCGGGGGCGAACGTGGCGCGAAGGATTTCGTCATGTCCCGGTCTGAGCTAGCCAACTTCTGGTCGTGCCCCAGCCGTTGGCGGGCGGGCTACCGACAGGGGGACACCGACGCGACCGAGTGGGGTTCGCTGGTGGACGGCATGGTACTGTGCGGCAAGACGTTCGAGGTCGAACCGGACACCTACCCCGACACGAAGACCGGCGAGGCCAAGAAGTGGAGCAACAACGCGATGTGGTGCAAGGAATGGCACGCGAAACACGCGGGAGCGATTAAGCGCAAGGATGCGGATGCGGCGGCGCAGGCGGTGGCCGCACTGGAATCGGAACCTAACATTGCCTATCTGCTGGCGAACTCAGAGCACCAAGTCTTGGTCATGGGCGAATACATGGAAGCGGGAACGGGGCTCACGATCCCGGTAAAAGCTCTCATAGACATCGTGCCGGGGGCGCAAGAGGACTTCTACGGCGCAACGCTGGCCGACCTGAAGACGTGCCGGGCAGCCGGTTTGAGGGCCTGGACGCGGACGGTGGCCGACGGAAACCTGCACTGGCAGGCGGCGCTCTACCTGGACCTCTACAACGCGGCGACGGGGGAATGCCGGGAATCTTTCCTGCATGTCTTGAGCGAGTCGGTGGCACCCTACCAGACCGGCAGGCGCATCCTGTCCCTGGAATTCATTGAAGCTGGGCGACTGGCCTATCGGACGGCCCTGAGCCACTACGCGACCTGCCTGAAGTCGGGGCGCTGGCCGGATTACGAAGGGGTAGGCGCTTTGAACGGGTGGACGTTCGTCGAGCCCGAGCCTTGGATGGTGAGCTTGACGCTGCCCCCGCCCCCGGAGGAAGAAGAAGAGGCAGAAGAGACGCCCGCTTTCGTGAGCGAATTCCCAAGCTGAATATGAGAAGCATTTCCTTTTTCGTGCCGGGACTGCCCCGGCCTGCGGGTAGCAAGCGGGCGTTCGTGGTGAAAGGTCGGGCGATTGTGACCGACGCAAACCCCAATATCCGAGAGTGGAAAAATGCCGTCACCCACGAAGCCGCTGAGGCAATGAGGTTAGATGGTCGTGGATTATTCGAGGGACCGCTGAACTTGAACCTGTTTTTCGCAATGCCAAGACCGAAGGGGCATTATCGCACAGGAAAGCGTTCTGGATCACTTAGGGAGAACGCTCCAATACATCACACCACAAAACCGGATGCCACCAAATTAACCCGTGGCACTGAAGACGCATTGACAGGTATTGTCTGGAAAGACGATTCTCAGATAGCGTCTCAACACATCACAAAAACGTACGACGATCAAAGAATTGGATGCCTGATTTGTGTAAGTGAGATTGTTGACTAACCAAAAATACCATGATAAATGAACTGCAAAAACTGAGCACGGAACTAATCGTTGACCTGCTGGCCAATAACGCATCGGCCATCGCGCAGGAGTTGCGCGAGAACCCCGAAGGCAAACTCAGTGTCGCCACCGGCCTGAAGCTGCGGCTGGTGGGATCGAAGCTCTACGCGACGGGCGCACTGGCCTACTCGCGGAAGTTCACCGACGAAGCTGAAGGGTCGGTGGAATTCACGGACCCCCGGCAGCCGGGCCTTCCGTTGGATTCGGTGACAATCACCACCCCTGGAGAGAAACCAGTGACAGTGACTTTGGACAAGTTCCAACAAGTGGCGCGCTCGGTAGTCGATGCGCACGAAAAGTAAACAAAACACCATGAAACAAAACGAAATGTTCGAGACGGAATACCGGCCCACTATCAAGTATGGTGGGAAAGAGTTCGCCAGCGTTGAGGCCGCAAAGGTAAACGCGCTGATGTCCTATGGCGTGACCGAGACGGATGCAAATGCTCTGCTTCAGGACGCGCAGAAGGTGTCTGACATCCTCCTTTGGAAGCCTGACGGCCAGGCCCCCAAGAAGGCCAAGGGCAGCCCGGAGATCACCGACCAGCAGATTGCCGACAAGTGCAAGGAGACGGGCATCCCCTATGCGACGGCCAAGCAGCGTGTTCGGAATCTGGGCTGGACGCTGGGGAAGGCCACCACCACGCCCGTCCGGGAACACAAGGCAAAGACGCCCGCAACCCAAAGCTAAACTCTATGCTATTCACCATCGTAACGATCCAGCCCTGGCCCTACCCCGAGCGCGTGCCAGACACCGGGGCATCCATCCTCCTCCTGGGGATTGCCATTGCCATGCTCTATGGAGTGATGGGCCGGCTCATGCGCCGCCAGCCCAACCACTAGCCTTATTTTCCGCGTGAGACCGAATCCGTATAATTCGGCGGGAGGTTTCAATGAATGTCGCCCGCACACGCCTCACGCAGGATGCCCGGCCCCACTTTGTGGGTGTCCGGGCCAATTTTACGGAGCAGCGGCGGGAATGGCTGCGGCTGGAGGAGCAAAACAAGATTCTTCGAGGGGAGCTATGAAAACTGACTTTCAACGATGGTTCGAGGCGAGGTTTGGCAAGAGGCCGAAGATACCGGAGGGTTTGCCGGCCAGGACGGACCTGGACCTCTACAATTTGTCCCAGCAGGGGGCAAGGGCGCAATGTGCGCTCAACGCCCGAACGGACTACGACGCGAACCTGGCGGCGTGCAAGGCGGGATTCGAGGCGAATGTATGACCAGCGGAGAATTTACATCTTGGGGTGACTGGGGCATCGGTCATCGTAAAGAAAAGAGAGAAAAACAAGACCATGTTTCCCAAACGGGAAACGAAGGAGAAAAACAAATGAGTGACTCGGAAAAACTGTCGAAGTGTATTGATGCGTTAGAGTTCATCGCATTCAAAAATCATCCTGTGTGGACATAGGAAGATCGAAGAAACAGAGCGGTCAAAACACTGTTGGAGATCGGGCACATTGAGCCCAAGAGAGCGTAGCCATGACCAAACCAAACAGAGCCACATTGGAGTCCAAGGTAGCCGCTTGGAACTCTATCTACGAGGTCGGGAAACCTGTCGTCGTCGAACTGGATAACGGGAAAGAATTGGAAACTGTGACGCGCTACCCGGCGCAAGTTTTGCAAGGGCATTCCGCCGTCATCTGGCTGGTCGGAGTGCGGGGTTGCTACGACCTATCGAGAGTCCGACCAAGGATCAAGCCATGACCATTAAACTGACAAAACCGCAATGGAAAGTGATGGATGATCTGTTGATTCACGGTCCAAGGAAGAACGGAGGGTGGATTCAAATTCCAGTGCGCAATCTGAAGCGACTTGGTTTTCTGACCGAAGATGAAAATGGACTTCTGACGGTTACGGAATTGGGCTGCAAGTTCGTCCATGACGAAGCATTTGGAAAGCTTGTTAAACATGTTGGAATAAACGGAGGAATCAGGCCATGAATCTTGACCAAGAATACTTTAAGCAAGTGAAAGAGGCTGCGCTTTTGTCACGATTCAATCGCAAGCGCCACCCACTCACACCGCCCCCAATCTCACCCGAGGCGCTCTGCGCGCTGGCGCGGGCCACCCGTCCGCACACCGACGAGCCGTGGGCCAACGGTATGCCGATGTTCAAGGTTGAGAAAGAAGCGCCCGACCTCGAATGGCACCTGCGGAAGGTAAAGACGTCTCTGGTTTGGGCGGCGTTCGTGGAGTGTGAAGCGCCCGACTCTCCGTGGTGGGAAAGGCGAGTTGATTCGAGACCAAGCCATGATCGAACCCTGAACGAGACCTAGCCATGACCCTCGCCCCATCACCCTTCTGGACGCCCCTCTTCGCCCTGGACCGACTCAACGCCTGGCACTGCACGCGCTGCCACCCGTGCGGGGAAGGACTTCCGAAAGCATGAAAAACCCCCTTGACTTCAGCAACTTTTTAGGCTACCGTGGCCGTGATGCAGATCAAATACATCAAATCGGCAACGGTTGCCATCAATAGGCGTGCGTCCTTTTCAGGCCGCGCTCCGAAACCGCAAGTTGATGTCTTGATCTGCACAACTTCACCCCGTCCGGTCACAAGCTGGGCGGGGGTTTTTGTTGCCCTCAATGGGTCAACTCTACGGCGGAGCGTCATAGGTTAGCCGAAACCTGCGGGGCCTCGCCTCGGCGGGTGCTCCGGTTAGCATGGGCTTGAATGGGCCGAAAGCGAGCACCCAATCCACCCCATGAACGGAAAAGGAAAACGAACTGCCCTTTGTCGCTTACCCAGAGGGTAGAGGTTTTCCCTTTCTTCGTCCTCTTTACGGACTCCGAATCAGGCATAGGGGCTTGGTACGTTCCGACCTTCTCTTGGGGGGTTCTCTTCTTTTCCCCTGCTTCTTTCCGTTTTGCTTTCCCCTCTTCAACCCCTTCGAGTGACATTAAGTCACTCTTCCCCGTTTGCCCCCGCGCCCATCGGGGGCTTTTTCATGGGAATTGAGAGGGGGCCTTTTCCTTCTTCCAGTCTTCGGATATTCTTCCGCCAGTGGCAGCCATCGCGGCGATGGTGATGAATGCCTTGCGGTAGGATGGCCACTTTGCCTCTGGAATCCCTGAGTAATGGAAAATCTCTCTCATACCTTCCTCGAAAGGAATGGGAAGAACCGTTCCCAAAGCGAACTCTGTCCAGTCGTAGGGCTTGATTCCTTGGGCGGCCAGACGCTTGGGGACGGGGGGTGGTTTTCCGTAACCTGGGATTTGAGGAAGGGGACGGTTCTGCCAGTCAGCCTTGGTGACGAGTGAGACAATGGGTGCCAGGATGGGGCTTTCCTGAGTCCTGAGGTATGATCCGACGGTCTTGTACATGGACTCGTCAGGGTAGATCAGAAACCGGCTTTTTCCACCGTTCCCCATTCCAATCTGCAAGATTCGCAGCGGCATCCGCATCATGGTTAGGAAAGGACTTGCCCAGGCGACATTCATGCCTGCGACCCGGAACTTCATAAAGTCGCTTTCCATCGGGTTCCAGCCACCTCCCCCCATGAATTCGGGTATTCCGTTTAGCTTCTTTTTGTCTCCGAACTTATTGTTGAGCGCCTGATTGACCAGCAGCAGACTGGTTGCCGCCGCGAAAATCTTTACCTTGTCTTTGAACTGGTTGGACACGCGCCACTTATCGGCGGGGGTCATGTCCCCCATTCTGAGCATACCGTTGAGGGTTTTCAAGGGGTCCCCCCCGATGACCTGAAGGCGAGAATACAGAAGCTTGGGCGCGAACAAGGCGTAGTTTGCGGTGGAAGGAAGCTTGGTTTCGGTTACGCCGGCGATGTGGTTGACAGATTCGGTGATGGCCTTGGCGAGTTGCTGGCCTTCAGGGGTCAGGTTTCCGTGCGTGTCTCGATACTGAGAGGTGTCCAGCTTGTTCCATTCTTGGTCGAAGAGGTCCTGGCGAAGAATCTTGAGCACGGAATAGCCACGGGTGCCCATGCCGGCAAATCTATCCAAGCCCACTTTGGCGAGTTGCTTTCGGAACCATTCGGCCCCTTTCGGGAATCGTGCGGCCAAGCGGGGGTCGTTGAAGTCCTCCATTTTGCTCATGTCGTTGACCAACCCGGCCCGCTGGGCAAGCGTGTAGTTTAGGCGACGGGTCATGTCCGACTGCTGCATCTCGTAGTATTCGGGGCTGACTACGAGGCGGTACATCTTGCCGAAGTTCTTAGCGAAAATGACTGGGTGTGTGGCGGCCACGAGCGGGGCATGGGTGCCGAGCGCCACCGTGCCGTGCACTCCGGTCTTGGCCGAGAAAGCCAGCTTGGCGGCGGTGGGCAGGACTTTTTGAGCCCAAGTCTCGTTGGCGTTTTCAACCCATCGTTTTGCGGATTGCTTGAGAATGCGGGCCTGGCGCTGCTTCTGCCATACATCGTCGGCCAGGCGCTTCACGGTGGCATTCTGGGACAGGCCGCGCAGCACGTCCTTGGCGGGAATGCCAAGCTCAGAGGCGACCTTGTAAACCACCTCGGCCTTGTCCTCGATGCCCTTGTCCATGTGCTCCTTGGCGCGAGCCCAGAGAACCTTTTGTTGTGCCGGGGTCATCGGCCTGCCGGATTCGTAGTCCTCAAAGGCTTTGCGCTGATCTTCCAGGGTGGGTGGAGCCTTTTCCTTGGGCGTGGCCTTTTCCTTGGGTGTGGCTTTGGTGACTTCCTTCTTCAGCGTTTCCCGGACGGGCTTGGGAGCACGCTCCACCTGGGCGTTTATCATCTCCTGAGCCTTGGCCCAAGCGCCTTCAAGGTAGGGCTCGACGCCCTTGCCAAGTTCACCCGCCATCTTGGTCGACCACTTGGCAAAGTCTAATCCCATGCGCCCAATGTCGGCGCGGGCGATCTTGGCCAAATCCAAAAGGTCTTCGGGGGTTGGGGACAGAAACTTGCCAGCCAACTTCTTGCGGGCAACGTCCGCCGACTTCTCCCACTCAGAGACCCACTTTTCAGCGAGCTTCAGGACATAATCGCTTACCTTTTGAGGGGGCGTTTCCTGGATTTTGTCAATCGCGGGCTGAATCTTTGCCTTGGCTGCATCAGCCACCTTGTCCGCATCAGAAACGCCCTTGGCGATCTTCTTGGCGGTCCTGGCTTGGCCGGGGTTCAAGTCCTGGCCGGTGGCGTCTTTATAGGCGCGGGCAATGCCGGTGAAAGAGCCGGTGTCAATGTCGGTGTGGCCTTGCATGGCCATACCGAGCTTGCCCCACTGAGTATCCATCTTTTTCGTGCGGGCGTCCCAATCGGACAGGGCCTTGAACGCCATGCGATAGGCGGTGGAATCGGTGCCGAACTTTACCTCGATGTCAGAGGCGGCTTTCTGTAGGGCCTCGCCGTGGGCGCGGGTGACGGCGGTAAGGTCGTAGCCGATCTTCTTGCCGGGGTCTGCCTCAAAGCCGCGCAGGGCCGCTTCCGGGTCAACGCCTTGGGCAATGAGATCGTGCCCCCATTGAATGGACTCTTCGGGGGTGACGCCTTCTCCAGATTCAACCGGGGCGACGACCCCCGCCTTGGCGCGTTGCTCTCGGACGCGCTGGGCAATGCCGTAGATGTCGCGGCCTGATTGGTCCTGGAATCCGCCGCCTTGGCTCACGTCGGGGCCTTGCTTGCGGGACGGGCTGCCGGGACCGCCCATGTCGGTCTCCTCGGTCTTGGCCTGGGCGGGCGTTGGTTCTTTGCCAAGTGCGGCGTCACGCTTGGCCCGAATCTCTTCTGTGGGGTGGGTGCCGTACTTCTGACCGATGCCAATGCGAACAGCACCAGCGGCGCGGCGGTAGGCTTCATTGCTGAAATAATTGCCCACTGGAGGAACTTCAATACCCAACTTGCTGGCGTGAGTTGTGAGTGTGCTTAGGGCGTTTTCAAGCGTGCTCTTTTTCGTGTTTCCATAAATCAAGTCTGCCGCTTGAAGGGCTCGGTTGATTGAATGCTGAATCGCTTTTGTGGGGAGGGGCGTTTCAGTTGTCCGGTATTCTCGGACGGTTGGCTTGGCCTTCGCATCGGCTGGCTGCGTTGGCTTGGCGTTCTCTCGTGCTCTGTCCAGGTAAAAACGCGCCTCCACAGAAAGGACTCCCGGCCACCCTTTGTCCATCAACCCTTTTTTTAAGAGCGACGACCATTCCTTTGGAGTTGCGCCTATCGCTTCAGCGTTGGGGTATATGTGACCAAATTCTCCCCCCGGTTTCTTCCAATTTTCAATCGCGTTTAGAAGTTCAATTTCCCGTGGTGATAATTCACTCTCAAGTGGGGTAGCAACCCTTTCAGCCTGCGTTGGCTTGGGGGCCTCTTGCAATTCGGCAAGCTGCCTCTTCAAATCGGCCATCCTCGAAACCTCTTCAGGATGGGTCATGCCGCGCTTCTTCTCAGCCTTCATGCGGTACTCAAGAGTAGCGATGTGGCGCTCAAGCGTGGCCCTGTCCAAAGCCGGTTCTGTGCGCTTTGGGGCCTCGACGGGCTTCTTCGCCGTCCCGCTCAGCAAATCACCACCGCCCAGCAGATCGCCTTGCCCAATGTCACCCACAGACCCTACCAATGGCTTAGCCGCTTGCTCTGCCACTTTCTCACGATCCGCTTTGGCTTTGCGGGCAGCGGCCTCTTTCGACTCACGCGCCTTTTGTTCCTCGACCGACTCGGCCTTGTCCAGTTGCAACGCGGGAGCCTCGGGTTTGACTACAGACTTGGCCGGTTCAGCCTTGGCTGGTTCTTCACCCTTCGCCTTGGCCACCAGTTCAGAATCAAGCCACCACGCCCCGTCCCATCGTTCTAACTCGGCCTTCCACGCTTCGACCTGTGCTCTGGCCTTGTCCGGGTGCTTCACGTCAATCCCGGCACGGGCAGCGGCTTCAGGGTTTCGAGCCGCGTTCTGTCCGGCCTGAATGTTCTCCTTCAGACCCCGCCGGATAGTTGCCACGTTCTCCGCTTCCGCATCAGCCTTGGAATCTTCGAATACCGGGTTTCCGAAAAGGTCCGTCTGGACGGGGGATTCAGACTTGGCCCGCTCTCGTTCCAATCTGGCCCGAATGAACTCCGCGCCTTTGCCTTCCAACGCAAGCTTCAATCCAAGCTGCTGCTTCACCGCGTCACCGGGGGCTACCGAGACGATGGCGGTCGCTGTTTTTTCGTCAACTCTACCCATTTTCCATGCGGCGTAGAGATCATCACTGGCATCGCGGCCAAGTTTCCAGCCGGTGCGTCCTTTAACGCGAGAAAGAAGTCCTGCCGCTTCCGCTTGTTCGCGGGTAAGTTGGGTGTCGTGTTTGAAATAGTGGGCATAATCTTCTACCGTTCCTTGACCGTCTTTGATGTTGGACCACGCATCGAGGCGAAAAGCCATGTCTTTGGTGAAGCCACTGGCCTCGTCCATGATGTGGGATTTGATCGTTTTCTCTCCGGTACGCCGCGCAAGCTCCAGTCGGTGGCGTCCGGTAATCACTTCGAGCCTGCCGTTGGACCGCCTCCAAAGCACGATGGGTGGGAATCCGACTTGATCGAGTTTGCCTCCAAGTTCCTGCCCCGGAACAATGCCGGTGCGAGGGTCGGAGCCTTCCTTGAAGTTCGGCACGTCTTCAGAAAGGTGAATGTCGGCTACCGGCACGTCGGCCTCTACATGCTTGTTCGGATCAAGTCCAGTGACCATTGGCGGCTCA
>CAZMSS010000052.1:0-14843 GCA_964568965.1 uncultured Verrucomicrobiota bacterium
TGTTGCGGTAATTTTATAATCGGGTACTCACGATTGGAAAATTACCGCAACATTTAACACCGGATCAGCATCCCTATCCCCCTTTGCGCCCTTCGCGGCTTAAGCTGGGTACTCCCAGCGGGTGTTCAAATTCTTCGATTCCCGGGGACTTTACCCCATCCGTGAAGTATCTCGCCCGGCAGATCAGAATGTATAACGGCCTGTCAGGATGAAGTTGCGGCCAGGCTCATTGCAGCCTGATCCATGAATACGATAATCCTCATTCAGGATGTTCTCCACCGCCAGGGACATTGCCAGGGCGGACGTAATCTGGGAACCAACCCGCACCCCGAACACCGCATACCCCGGCGTCCCGCCCGGCGGGATCCGCTGCGTATCACGCTTGTCATCAGCCGACAGCTTGTCAGCCTTCTCCGCCGCATCACACACGCCCTCGACCCAGTACTTCGCGTTGTCCGTCTGCGCCCGCACACCCGCCTGGGCTGTGGGCGGCATAAGACGGGTGACATAATCACGCTTTTTGTCGGGTGACGAGGTCGGATAGGAATCCACCTCGCCCTCCATCCAGCTCGCACTCAGCCAGCCTGACCAATTTTCCGAAACCGTCACCGTGTTGAGCCATTCAACTCCCTGGATGTAACCATTCCCGGAATTTTTCTTGGTCACCTCGTTCAGCCCGTCAATCATGCGCCCGGTCGGCGCCCTGACAATCATGCTGTCAATATCGGTATAGTAATAGGTCAATGCCGATGAAACATGATCGAACCGGGATTTCACACCCGCCTCATAGGACAGGAAATGCTCGGGATCCAGGCTGGACACCGGGGTTTCGATCTCATTGCTCCGGGCCGTGTCCAGCCGCGTCAGGTCCGACAGGTTCGGGGCGCGGAAGCCCTGCGAAACCCCGGCAAAGACCGTATGATGCCTGTCCCGGGTCAGGGGATGCAGGAGCCGGAGTGATCCGGCCACGGTATCCCACTCCCCTTCCACGGTCATCACCTTGTTGTTTGCGGGGTTTAACACCCGGCTGGCATCTGTCTGGGCCGCGGTGTACCGAACCCCGGGAATCACATCCAGCTGGTCATCGAGCAGGCTGATTGTGTCCTGCACAAAGAGACCAATCGAATCATACGTGGCGTCATCGGCTACCGGTCCCTGGATACCAACCTTGCTCAGCGCCCCATTGGCTTTGTATTTGTTCAGGTAGGAATCCACTCCATCATGATAGTACTCGGCCCCGTACACCCAGTTGCCCAGGGTGGTATCGGACTCCAGCTGGAGGGAGGATCCCCAGGTGGTGACGTCGAACCCTTGTCTCTCGCCGGTGTCATCCTTCTTGATACGGGATTCATCTTCCCGTTGGACCTGACGGGAGAGGGTCACCTTGACGCGATCAGCGAATGACTCCAGCTTCTTTCCCTCGTAGGTGAGGTAATCCAGCGTCCGGTGCTGGTCCAAAAACCGGCTTTTTTCATCCCCGGCCTTCAGCCCCTCCCAGGTCAGCCCATAGATGGTCTTGTGGGTTCGCCAGACATCGTCCTGGCTGACCGACTGGTGCCCATACGTCAGCCGGTTATCCGGGTCGAGGTTGACGTCCACGCGCCCGTCAAAATCCAGCTCATCATAGCCGGTGTGATCCTGGCGTCCGACCTCATCCCCCCCGCGCAGATCCCCGTAGTTTTTCACCGAAACTCCGCCGATAAACCCGACGTTCTCATTCACCCGCCCCGCCAACTGCAGCCGCCCAGTGGTGGACCGCTCCGCGGTTGCCCCGCGGTAATACAGTACCGGAGCCAAAACAGGCTTTCCCTGATCATCGGCAGGCGGGGCCACTGTCGTCGCGTTAACCGTCCCGCCAATGGCATCACTGCCATACAGAACCGATGAGGGCCCCATGACCACGTCATAATCGTTCACCGACAAGGAATCGACGGTACTCCAATACTGGTTGGGCCCGTCGCGAAATACTGAGTTATTCAGTCGGATGCCCTCGATGAGCAGCAGATTCCGGAATCCCGTGAACCCCCGGAAATAAGGGGAACCCTGCCCGTAGGCCGTCTTCTGCCCCATCACGGACGGCAGCCCCTGGAACACCTCCGGAGTGCTCCGGGCCGACTTCCGGAGACCGGCGTCCGCCGCATCCAGCTTGTAGGCTGTGTAGGGAACCGACATTTCCTCACGGGGAATACGCAAGGCCGTGACCACAAGGTTACTGGTCGCGCCCACCCCCTCCGGCTTTTCGGACGCAGCCAAGCCCGTCCATGCCCCCGCGAAGCCAGCCGCCATCATCGCCGCACACACTGCCAGTCTTGAGCCTTTTTTCAAACGCCACTCCTGTATAAAGGTTTTGAGTGATAAACGCCTGAACAGGCAAAATAGTTCAGTGCTTTTTTCGTGCCAGCCGTGCGCCACACCATCACTCCAGCAATCAGGTCGAAGCGCCGTCAATCTTGCCGAAGCTGATTTTGAGCTCGTTGCGGTGCTTGATGTCGGCGATGCGTCCGTCCTCGATGTAGAGCACGCGGTCTGACGCGGCCAGCATCTTGTGATCGTGGGTGGCACTGATCACGGTGATGCCCAGCTCGGCCTTGATGGACCCCAGCAGGGCGATGATTTCCTCACCCGTCCTGAGGTCAAGGTTGCCCGTGGGCTCATCGGCCAGCAGAATGGAAGGCATATTGGCAAGGGAACGCGCCACGGCGACCCGCTGCTGCTGGCCGCCGGAAAGCTGCGTCGGACGGTGATCGTGGCGGCCCGTGAGGCCCACACGATCCAACAGTTCGCCGGCCCGGCGCCTGGCCTCTTCATCCGACGCCCCTCCGAAGGTCATGGGCAGCATGACGTTCTCGAGGGCGCTCATGACGTCAATCAGGTTGAAGGTCTGGAAGATAAACCCCACCTTGCGGCAGCGCAGGTAGGCAATCTGCTTCTGGTTCATCTTGTCGGTGCGCATCCCGTCGATCTCGACCGTGCCCTCGGTCGGCGCGTCGAGCCCGCCGATGATGTTGAACAGCGTGCTTTTACCGCAGCCCGACGGCCCCATGATGCTCAGATACTCGCCTCGGTACACATCCAGATCGACCCCCGCAAGAGCCCAGACGGTCTCCGTGCCGAGCCGGTAGCCGCGCTTGAGTCCCCTGGCTGAAATAATGACATCAGTGGACATGCATCTCCCCCACGTCAATCTTGATCTCGTCACGGTCCTGGATCCGCTCGATCCTGCCGTCGCGAACCCAGGCAATACGGTCTGAGGCGGCCAGCATCTTGTGGTCATGGGTGGCGGTAATGACGCTTACACCCTCGGTCTCGTTCAGTTCCTTCAGCAGGTCAATGATCTGTGCGCCCGTCGTTCGGTCGAGGTTGGCGGTCGGCTCATCGGCCAGAATGATTGCCGGGCTGTTCGCCAGCGCCCGCGCGCAGGCCACGCGCTGCTGCTGCCCGCCGGACATCTGCAAAGGCTTGTGCAGGATGCGTTCGCCCAGACCCACCTTCTTGAGCAACTCCACGGCCTTGTCCTGGGCCTCGTCCTGCGGCATACCCGCGAAGGTCATGGGCAGCATGACGTTGTCGAGGGCGGTGGCCACGGGGATCAGGTTGAAGGACTGGAAAATGTATCCGATTTTGTGGCAGCGAAGCCAGGCGAGTTCCACCGTATTGAGCGCAGCAATGTCCACCTCGTCAATGTAAACACGCCCTTCGCTCGGTTTGTCGAGGCCGCCGATCATGTTGAACAGGGTCGACTTGCCGCTGCCCGAGGGTCCCATAATGGAGATGTATTCCCCCCGGCGCACCGAAAAGTCCACCCCGTTGAGGGCATGAACCACTTCCTCACCCATCCGGTACGTCTTGCGCACGCCAAGGGCCCGCACGACGTAGCTGGCAAGGATCGCGCCCATTGCAGGATTGGCAGGATCCTTCATACTTCAGACCTCAACGCCATAACCGGGGTCATGCGGGCGGCCTGGTAGGCGGGATAAAGCGCCCCCAGAACCGTTAGCACCAGGCCTGCCGCGAAGCACCCGAGGAGCATGGCTGAAAGTTGCGCGCCGGGCATCAACCCCCAGACTTCGCCGCCATAGAGGGCCGCCCCCTCCAGATACCCCAGGGACACCCCCAATCCCAGGCCCACAATGCTGCCAACGGCCCCCTCAAACAGGCTTTCCAGCAGGAAAAGACTCATGACAAAACTATCCAGCGCCCCCAGACACTTCATGGTGCCAATCTCGCGGAAGCGTTCAGTCACGCTCATCAGCATGGCGTTGATGATGCCGACAAAGCTGATCAGCAGCGCCAGCCCCACCATCCACAGGGTCTGCACCCGCTGATCTGCCATTCCATCCAGGTCCAGAACGCCGGTCCGCGTCAGGCGCTCAATCAGTTCAGGCGACCCCCGATCGACCACATGGCGAACAAACCCGTCGGAGCAGACGATGTAGGAGAGGAAGGCGATCGCCAGGACAATGCCGCTCACCACGAGCATCGAACGCCAGATCCGGACCTTGATCCCCCGCCAGGCAATCCGCACGATTCTGCGCGACGACAGCGGAACGATTTCCGCCTGTCCGGCTGCCGCGACTTCCGATTGACCGTTGGTCTTCATGTTATTGTGAAGGATTCCCCTGCTTCATCACCATCACCACCAATCCCTTGGCCATCAGGGTTTTCAGGAACGTGGAGACCGCGATTTCCGCCTCTGCCAGACTCAGGTGATGACTCTTCGAAAAGAGTTCGATGCATGTCTTTACCGACTTATTTCCATCGCAAAAACCGTAAACTTCCTGTCCATAGGCGTCAAGAGCAAACGTTCGCTGGCACTGCGGATGGGCTCCGAGAAAGCGCTGCCAGCGCGGTCTCTCAAACATGACCGTCACATGAACCTTGGATCCCTTGTGCTCCGTCTTCACCACGGGTGTCCTGACGGGAACCGCCGTCATGGCATCGCTCCGGGCAATCTGTAGTTTACTCGCCATATCCTGTTAGTCGCACGTCAGCAATTCATGTTTTCAACACACCACCGCACCGTCGCCTGATCATGCTCCCGGCGGGTCCGGTACTCGGCAATGAGCAGCCGGTCGAGTGTCCCGTCAACGGCGGCAACCGCCGTGCTGTAGCGGGGGTTGCACCACCCCAACGGAAACCGCAACCGCCTCCAGCCGGACCGGACAATTCCCCCCGGCCCCTTCCGTTCCCATTTTTCCGGCATCGCTGCCGGCGCCTGGCGGCGTTCCGTGAAGGGGGACGTCTCGAGCCAGCCCTGGAGGGAACGGCGCGAAAGGGCCATTCCCGCCGGGTACACCTGGCGCAGCAGCAATTCCTCCTGATCCCCCCCCGCCAAGCCGAGGGCGATGTCACCCGAGTAGAGGTGACGCCGCACCAGTTCGAATCCCGGCGGCGAGACAAACACCACATCATAGAGCGACCACCGGATCGGTTCATCCCGTCCGGACACCCTCAGCGCCGGCAGAACCTCTCCGAGAACGGGGTTACGGGCAACCGCCGACGTCAGATTGGCGGTCACGCATTCGAGCAGGAGCCCGGCCGTCCGCGAGTATCCGTACCACATGCTCTTGGCTTCCCCCTCGCGGACCTCAAAGTCACGCGCCCAGGCGCTGGCATCGAACCCCGGGGGACACGGCGCCCCCGGCTCCGGCATCGCCCGTTGCCTGCTGAAGCGCTCCCTGAACCAGCGCTGCACGTCAAAGCCGTCATCCTTAACCCGCCGCCACTGAACAAGCAGTCGTGGCTGCTCCCCGTCGCCGATCATCATCGAGCCCTTGCGGAACTCACCCTGGATCTTCAGGGGCCGCCACTCCAGCGGCACGCGAATCCGCCAGCCGCACCACGCTATTTCAGAAGTCAGCATGCTTTAAATCGGCAGCACATTGGCACTCTTGGCCATGAACACGAACCCAAGGCCCAGCATGGTGATCAATCCCATACCGGCACCGAACCCGGCGGCAAAGACAATCCGGTATTGCGGCCATTTGTCGCCGAACCACTTGCGGCACCCGTAGCGGCCCAGGAAGGCCCCGATCAGGGTGGGCAGAATGGTGTGCGGGAGCGACTGGGCCATGCCGCCAATCATCCCGTAGACCAGAAAGATGGGCAGGTTGAACCAGGCCAGCACGGCATAGACCGAGAGGGCGATACCGAAGCCCGCTCCGAGATAATCCGCACGGAAGGACTCGAAGAACGGACTCACGCCCGCATCCGGCATCGTTGCCGTCCACACCAGACCCTGGTTGTAGGCGTTCAGTTCCCAGAATTCATTGGCAAAGGGGAACATCTCGCTCGGAACCGGCCCGATCGACCAGATGAACTGGGCGAAGATGAGGGTGCCGATGATCATGAGCGGATAGATCACAATCTCGGACTTGATGAGCGAGGTGAATTTCGTCCCGGTCAGTTCCATCTGACGGAACTGCAGCACCTGCCCGGCGTAATTGTGCATGGGAATCGGCGCGAACCAGATCGCCGCACCCTTGTAGCCGGAAAAGACAAAGGAGGCCTCCTTGACGAAGGGGATGTTCACCTGCTGACCCACCACGCCCTCCATGCGCGCCGAGATGTAGGACATGAAGGGCGTGTAGACAAAACCGTAAAAAAGCAGCAGCCAGAACGGGAAAGGCCCCGCGAACAGCGGCCCCGACAATTTATTCACCAGCACATAGGCCAGCACCAGGTAGGTCGTCGTGGACACCAGGTAGATCACGACACCCACCCAGACCGGGATGTCGCCACGTTCCTTGTTCGCCTGAAAAAGCTTGCCCCAGTCGACGCGCGGTCGGCCCATCTCGTCCATTTCCTTTTTCTTCTTCTTGAAAACGCTGTACATGTGGATGAAGCCGATGATTGCGATCGCAAAGGTCAGCCCGAGACCAAAGCTGAAGTAGAAATCGAACACATTGGAGCGGATCGTCTCGATCGCGCTCAGCCCGCGTTCCCAACCGCTCAGGACGCCGTGATGCTGCAACACCGGGTTGGCGACCATGGTGAAGACGACCCCGAACAGGGACCCCACCATCGCCCAGAACGGCATGACCATGCCGGTGATCACCATCCCCAGGTCGAACGAGAACATCATCGGCATGGCCGGCAGGATGTTCTGCGTGTAGCTGGTGAGATCAACAAAGGGCATGGGAATGAGGCGGATGGGCTGGGCCAGAATTCCGCCCGTGATAGTCGGGATGCCGATGTAGAGGAAGCCGAAGCCGATACCGAGTGCGGCGCCCATGGCGAAGACACGGTAACGCCACGTCTCCCGGTCATTCGACGCGTCCGCCAGGGCCGTCATTCCGGCGGCGCCGACCGGCGCCATGGGGAAGGGAAGTTCCTCGACGTCCGCCGTCAAACGGTACATGACGTAGCCCAACCCGAAGTTGTCGATGCGCTGGATCAGCATCGTCAGCGCCCCAAGCCCGATGGGAAGCATCCAGGCCATCATGAAGAAGTTGTGCTTACCGAGGATTTCCGGATCGGTCGGGGCGTACCACATCGGGATGTACTCGAGCAGACCCATCTTGCGCAGTTCCTCGCTCTGCGCCAGGAACTGGCGCCACAGCCAGCCCTCGCCGCCGGCCGACATGGCGGCCCCGCACATGTAAAAGAGGACAAAAATCTCAGGACGCTTCAGTTTCTTGAAGGCGCGCCGGGCAATCTCCACATAGAGCAGAACGGTGACCCACTGCGCGGCGCCCCCCATGGAGAGGCCGGCGACAAGGCTCATGTAAACCGAAGCCGGGGCCATCACAAGCCCGACAAACAGCCCCATCAGCACGGTCCCGGCATTAAACCCATCCTCGAAATGCCCCGGGGGCTTCATCAAGTCGCGGAACTCTCGAAATTCGGCATCTTCACGCATGAACCGACATCTCCTCTGCCTGCCTGATGTACTCCATGATCCGTTCCGGCTTCACATTGCGCCACCCCAGCAGTTGACGGCGCAGCTCGCCCAGGAAGGTCTGGTTGAGGCGCCACCAGGTGCCGACCTGACCCGTACTGTAGGTGAGCCTGATCCGGATATTGCATACCTCATCAATATCCTGAAAGACCTCGATCTGGACATCCTGCCTCACACCGAGATCGTAAGGAGCCAGCCATGTCGTGGCGCGCAACCCCGCCACGGTGTCGCCGCCGGCCGGCAGGAGCTCCACATGATCGGCCGTGAAGGCGCCGATGCCGCCGTCGGTATGCGCATCCATGAACTCGTAGATGAAGGCCACCAGCCCGCCCGAGGCGGCCCGGGTCACGGTAAAGGGCAGCAGCTCGTTGATCACGCCGTTCTCAGGCTTGGGCACGCGCCACGTCATGTCCTTGCTGGGGGTCGCCAGCTTCCCGGCCATGACCGCAGGGACCAGCGCGGAGAGCAGGACCACGGCCATCACCAGCCCCATGGTCATCATGACATTTGATCCCGAGTAGTTGAGCGTGATCCCCCCCATCAGGTTGAATGCCGTCAGGATCTTGGCCAACCCCTGCCCAACGATGTAGCCGAAAACCGACCCCATCAGCCCGTAGGTGGCCGCCTCGGCCAGGAACAACATGCCCACGTGCTGTGGCGCAAGCCCCAGGCTGGTGTAAATGTGAATCTCCTTTTTCCGTTCCGCCACGGAATTCAGCATGGTGCTGAAAATGATCAGGGCCGCGATCGCCAGGGGGATCAGCAGGTTGCGCGGCGGCCGGGCAATAAGCGGCGTCGCCACCACCACCCTCACGTTCGAGCCCTCCCCGTAGTACATGGGGAAGGCCAGCACCTGCATCAGTTTCAGGGCGGTTTTCTCCGCGGCCTCACGCGACGCCCTCAACAATGCCATACTGCGCAGTTCGCCATCCATTTTCCGGACAAACTCCGCGGGCAGGATCACGACCTCGTCGCCGGTGACGTGGACGGCGCCGCTATCGGGGGCCACGCCGACCCCGGCCGCCAGGGAGGCCTCCATCTCCTGGCTCGAGCGAACCTCCTCGCGCTCCGCCGTGAAGTCGTAGGGAAGGAGTGACCGGCCGTCCAGCATCTTCAATTTGTTCTCCACGGCGACTGAATCGAACACGCCGGCAAGTTCAAGTGCCGCACCCGCCACCAGGATCCGGTCGCCGGGCTTAACCCCGAGGTTTCTCGCAGTGTTCGCCGAAAGATAGCACGCGTCACCCTGGCTGAACCGTTCCCAGTTCGGCATGAAGCGGTCCGGTCGCGTAATCTCCCGTTCGCCCGGAGCAAGCCCGAGTCCGGCCTTCAGGGGAATCTGTTTACCGGTCACGGGATGACGCAGGTGCAGCCGCCACGTTGCAACAGCGGGCTTCACCCACCAGTACCGCGGCACGAGCTGTCCCTCCCCCTTGAGAAGATTGCCGACGGAGGCAATCGCCCCCGGGTTCATGGCCCGCAGGCCTGGCTGGCTGATCTGCACGCCGGGCGCGGGCGTATCGACGTTCTCGATCCTGAACTGGCGCCGGTTCTGGTACTGCGTCGAGGAAGAGAAGCATAACAGCGCAAATGTGATGAGCACGATCGTGGTGGCGGTGAGCACCGTGCGCAGCTTGCGCTTGCGCATGTTCGCGATACCGAGCCACACGGCACTCCCGATCACGCCGCCCCGCGTGGTCTTCGCCCCGCTGGCCTCGGCATGGCCGCTGCGGATGGATTCCATATCGGCCTCGAACTTCCGCATGATCATGACAATCACCAGCAGGCTCAGCAGCAGGATGCAGAACGCCATCACGATGATCATCGGCTGAGCCGTGATGCGGAAGCTGGGATGGAAGCTCCACAGGACGGCGGACATGAATGCGAAAATGCCCACATTGGTGACCAGCCGTAACCCGATTCCGCGGCATGCAAAAATCAGCCGCTCCATGGCCACGGCAAAGGGGACCAGCAGGATCATCAGGAAAATGGCCCCCTGCGTCACATCGTCACCCAGCGCGCGCACCGCCTCGTAGGCGCGGATTTCGTTGGCCAGCGCCGAGGCCGCCTGGCGGTGCAGCCCTGCGCCGTCATCGTCTTTCAAGGCCTGCCCGGCTTCGGACAGCATGCTCTTCGTCGTCTCGTGCAGCCCGTCGATCACCTTGCTGGTGATGCCGGCCTTGTGAAAGCGTTGCAGGCGCCACTCATTAGCCGAATAGAAGTCCTGGGCCGAAATGTGCGCCGGGATGGAGGGAAGGGGAACGCCGAGTTTGTAACCGCCGGACTGCATGGCCGCACGCAACGAGGCCCCGTCCTTCGCCGCAAATCCGGGATCCAGATTCATCAGCATCATCCGGTTCGCGGCAGCCCCGGCCCTGAGGATGAGCTGCCACCGCGTCTCAGGAAGCAGCAGGCCGAACATCTGTCCGTCATGCATGCTGAAGTGATACCGCTTCGGCGTGCCGCCGCGGGTCACGTCAATGAAGGAAAACTGGGACAGGGGCTCGAGGAACCGGGGGTCAAAAAACTCCGGCCCGTTGAGTTCACGGCACTCAAATGACACCACTCGCGGCGGACTGGACTGCGCGCCTTCCGTCAGGTTGACCTCCGAGGAAACACGCCCGGCGATCATGCTGGCGCTATCCGAAAGTCCCTCCACGATCCGGCCGCGCTCATCCAGGCAGAAGGACTGCACGTTCAGCCTGGTCACAGTCCTGTAAGCCTGGCCCGGCAACGGCGCAAAACAAAACATCCCGTCGGGCCCGGTGCGCGTAAACTCCTGGCGGCGGATACCGACGGCTCCTGCAGGGCCCGGCAGCTTGTTGTCGCCGCCCACCAGTGTGGCGAGCGCGCCAACCTTGGGCGTACGGGGTACGGTTTCGGCCAGCGATTCCGTCACGACCGTCCCGCGCGCGAGGCGCCACTTCGGCTTGCTCCCGCCGGACGGCCTCAGGGCGGGGGCAAAACCGGGGTCATCAAACAGGCGCTTGAGCACATGCCTCGTCACCCGCACCTGCGGGATGAGGCGATTCCAGTCAAGACGGTCGGCCAGGTCCTGGGGGGTGTCCACCCGGGTGCGATTGCCGTCGAGGGTCACCCACGAGGCGGCGGGAATCTGAAAACTGGCCGCTGGCGAGGACATCAGGCCGACGCCACCCACGTTAAACGAAACAGGATCCTCGAGGCCCGCAATCGACTCCGCATTCAGCACCCGCCCCGCGGAGGGAGCGGCCTTCCAGAACGGATCGGAGGGGGACTTCATGAGCTGCTTCAACCAGCGGGTGAAATCCACGGCCGCGGCCACCTCGCTGGTCAGCAAGTGCTGACAGCTGAGACCCGGCCCGACCGATGAGCCGGCATCCGACAGGTCGAGGCCGATCAGGTAGGACACCGGAGCCAGCACCGACTTCGCGCCCCCCATCTCATCCAGAATGGCATTGCGCAGTTCGTCAAGTTTCCCGAAGTAGGCAGCCTGTTTCTCATGATCGGCAAGCTGGTCCCTCACCCGATCCCTCACGATTTTCCAGACAGCCAGTTTCTGCGGCAGAAGGTCCTGTCTCGCGGGCTGCTGGGTCAGCATCTGGCTGAGGATATCGTTGAGCTCGCGGAAACGGACCGTCTTCCTGTCAAGGAGCTCCTGAAGCCGCGCCTTGTCGGGGGACCCGGCCTTGAATATGGCCAGTCGCAAATCGCCGCTTTCCTGCCGGAGCTGCATGATCTCGGGGCCCACACAGTCCTTGATGTAGCGCTGGAGATCGCGATACTGACCCTTGTCCCAGAGTTTTCCCAGGGCCGCCTCCCCTTCCCCAAGCGACTCCACCTGCGCGGCAAAGCGCCGGAAATCATCCAGGCGCTCTCGATCCATCTCTTCGTAGTCCCGCCGCGTCGCGTCCTCCGGGTTCACCGCCAGCAGTGTCAGCAACTGGCGCACACCAAGCTGGTTGATGCCGTACGCATCCACAAAGCAGAACAGCACGGCCCGGCGGGGTTCCGCCGCCGAGGTCTCCCGTAGCAGGTTGAGCAGAAAGGCGGTGTCGATGGCATTATCGGCGCCCGGCGCCAGCCCCATGATGACGCTCATGGAATCGTACGGCACGGCCAGCGCAACGGGCGGCAGCACGCCCGACCCCGGAGCCGACGGCTTGACCAGGGCGCAGATGTTGCGCGCGGTGACCGTCCGCCATTCAGCGTCGCAACGGATAGTGGCGGCCGTGACCGCTCCCCGGCGGAGCGCATCCGCCAGGGCACCTTCAGGCACGTAGTAGCGGGGCATGTAGAGCGCCTGCTGCGCGGGTTGCCGGGCAACGTCGTCACGGCCACCCAACAGCAACACCGCAGACGCCCCCATGGAGAAGGGCTGTTTCCAATTCTCATACGCCGACATCTCCATCACCGCAATCTGCCCCCGCAGGCTGCGGGCGGGCAGCTCCGGGAGTGTCGCCGAGCCGACATACATCAGGCGGCCTGAAATCCCCTCCGGTGGAGTCGTCTTGAGCCGAACCAGATCCGGCCAGACGGGATAAATCGCATGGGTCCCTGCCAGCTCCCCCGCCGTCACTGAAAGATCCGCCCGTTTGAGGACCGGCACAATCACGGGGAATTCCTGGATCCAGACCCTGGCGCCGGGAATGGCTTTGACGCGTTCGATCAACGCCGCCTGGGCCTCATCGTGGCCGGGGGCACCCGGAACGCGGGAAGCATATCCTGCCAGCCATTCGGTATCGCGGCGCACTCCGTCGATAAACGGCTCGGCCGACAGCATCAACGTGCCGCCCAGATAGGCTAACAGGCCCCAATATGGCATCGACCACTTCATAAATTACATATCCAGGAGAATACTCGCACGCCCGACATCCGTCGGATCACCACCGGTAAGCACATACACCACCGGAACAATGGCCCATACAATCACGGCAAAGACTTCACCGAGAACCAGCCCCAGAAAGAGCGGCCGGGCCGCCCGGTACCCGCGCGCACCGCCATAAGTCGTCACCAGCGTCTTGATCAGCCAGCCGAAGAAGATGCTGGGCCATATCGCGTCACCGATAAATGACCCCACAAAGAGCAGCGCAATGGGGTGTATCGGCCACTTGGGAAACATCAGGCAGCACACCAGTAACCCGGTGGAGAGGATGACCCCTCCCAGGAAGTTGGGCCAGCGTTGCACGGTGGGCGGAAGAAAAGATGCCCCGCCCTGGAATTTCTGCACCATGGCAACGGCGGAATCCGCCCGGTCTCCGAATTTCCCGATCATGCTTTTGCCATCAAGCGCCACCTCGTGGCCATAGGCCATCGTGAGGTGTACCGCGCCCGCAATGACCAGGCCGGCAACCAGCACCAGGAGCAGCAAATAAGCGATCCTGGGTTGCTCTTCAGGTTTCCGCTCGCGGTCCAACCCCATGACGAAACAGCACATCACGGCCGCGCAGATGCGCGCCCCGTAATTGAACACAATGCCCACATAACCGCCGATGTAAATGGAAGCCGCCGACCACCAGCTTGTCGGAAACATGGAGATGAACCGGGCGGGCAGCATGGGTGAGAAATTCAGCAGCGGCAACCCGGCTTCACACACAACCCGGGAGACCAGCAAGGCCAGCAGGGTTCCGAAAATTACATACCCGAGCGAAGCCCCCAGGGACAGCCCCACCCACAGGAACCAGCCGAACATGACCGCAAGGCCGGCGACAAACAGCCGGCCGGCGGCCCGGTCACGGGCAACCGTTCCGTCGTCGCTCTTGGAAAGCATCGCGCGGCCGACCTCCGCCCAGTGGGCGCGGCCCAGCCACAGGATCGCCAGGGCGAACGCAAACCAGGCCCCCGTCTTGAAATCCAACTCACCGCCCACCGTCGAGGGGAAATACGTGAACTTGAATATCATGTAGAGGGAAAAGGTGATGATACCCGACCAGATGGAGAGACTGATGCGATTGGGCATGAAATACACAATGCCCACCAGGGTGAAAAAGATATGTCCACCACGCAGCGTCCAGGGGGCATTCCGCCAGACCCCGTCCTGGAAAAGAGGCCACAGGTTCCAATCAAGAGGGAATGCGGGAAAGCCGCCGTTGGTAAACATGTACATCCCGTTGAACGAATGCAGAATCAAAACAAGAAGGGCCCCGGCCCAGAAGAGCCGGTCACGCAGCACCGGCGGCAGACGCCGCCCCGGATCCGGCGATTCGATCAGGGCCTCGTACATGGTCAGCAGGGGAAAGGAGAGCCGCTCCCGTTCGCGCCATTGGGGGTAAACAATCATGCCCATCCCAATCATCATCAGCCAGCATCCCAGAATCAGCGGGCTCCATGCGGCAAGGGGTTTGAGCCACTGGCGCCAGGGAAGCGGCGTGCCGGGCTCATGCCTGCCCTGCAGACCGTCGGACACCGGAGTCTCCTCCCCCATTTCCAGGCGGTCGGGAAACAGGGCGGGCGGCAACGCCATCTTCTTGTGGGCCTCTGCCAGGACGGGGTTGTTATTGGCCGCCTGGGTGTTTCTCGCCACCGCGTAGGGCAAGACCCCAAGAAGACCTCCGCCGGGCACGACGCACGCCATGAGCCAGATCCCGAGGATCAGGGCCATTTGCCGGCGCGTCAGCCGCCAGGTCTCGCGCACCAACGATAGCAGAGGATTCACACCGATAATCACCAGCCCCAGAAGAGCTACCGCGATCTCGGGCATGTAGCTGTCGGAGACCAAGTTGTTGGGCAGGAGATAGTTATTGAGAGGGACGGCAATCCAGATAAAGCAGGCTCCCAGAAGCCCCAGCCCCACGGCTACGGCAAATCGCCCCTTGCTAAATGTCTCACTTTCCATACCATTTCTCTCGATTCATGCCGGAAGGCCGTTTTATGGCCATCACGCCCTTAATAGGACGCAAACTTATCTATCAACTTTCCCTATTTGTCAAGGCACACAAGGGTATTCCCCGGGGGGGGTCTTAAG
>CAZMSS010000053.1:0-14640 GCA_964568965.1 uncultured Verrucomicrobiota bacterium
TCGGCCTGCTCTCCCAAAGCGGCGCCGCCCTCGCCATCTGGGCGGGAGTGGTCCTGTTCGTCATGCTCCTGAGCGGATGGCTCGCCGCCAAGTTGCTCCCCGGCGAACCCCCGATGTTTTACATGGAACTCCCGCCCCTGCGTCTTCCCACCCTGGGCAATGTCCTGGTCAAGACGTACACACGCATGGTCTGGTATTTCCGTGAAATCCTTCCCATGTTCATCCTGGCAAGCGTCCTGATCTGGGTGGGCCAGATCACCCATTTATTCCAGATCATGGTACACAACATGAAGCCCGTCGTCCGCGCCCTCGGCCTGCCCGACGAATCCGCCGTCGCCTTCCTATTCGGGTTTTTCCGGCGGGACTACGGCGCCGCCGGACTGTACGACCTGCAGAAAACCGGCGTGATGACGGTCCACCAGTTGACCGTTGCCGCCATTACTCTGACCCTGTTCCTGCCTTGCATCGCCCAATTCCTGGTGATGCAGAAGGAACGCGGCACTAAAGTCACCCTATGGATTTCCCTCGGCGTCTTATTCACCGCCTTTGGAGTAGGTTATCTTACGCATCTAGTGCTATTGTGGGTGGGCTTCTAATCATGAAGTGTTCGTTCTGCCAACGTGAGTTCGACGAAAGCAAGTCTGCGGATGCCTGTAAAGGTTGCCCGTCCGGCGGCGGCTGCCATAATGTGCGATGCCCCTATTGCGGGTACGAGACACCCCGCGAGCCGGGACTGGTCAAAGCGATAAAGAAACTTTTCAGAAATGACGGCAGGGAGACAAAGTCATGAACGACCCGCGCGTTGAAGAAGTACTCGAGGACCTTTATTTGCAGCATGAACAGCATGGCCGCGCCCCGCGACCGGCAACCGACGCCACCCTGCAGGCCGCCTGCGATGCAGGACTGATCACCCTGGCCCCCGGCGGCAAGCCTGCCCCCACGGCCATCGGACTGGATGCCGGTAAACGCGTTGTCCGCCGCCACCGCCTGGCCGAATGCCTCCTCAAGGACGTGCTCCAGGTCACAGGGGAAGAGGCCGAGGAGGATGCCTGTTCGTTTGAACATATCCTCCGGCCGGGTCTCGAAGATAAGATTTGCACCCTGCTTGGACACCCCTTGACATGCCCGGACGGCCATCCGATCCCGAGAGGTGAATGCTGTATTAAGGCCGAGAATGACAAGGTCCAGGAGGTCGGCCCGCTTTGCGACGGCCGTGCAGGCCAGGCGGGGGTGGTCGCCTACCTGAGCACCCGCGACAACCGTGAAATCCAGAAGCTGATGGCCATGGGGATCCTGCCCGGCTCCGACATCCGGCTTGTCCGCCTCTTTCCCTCCTACATTTTCGAAATCGGCCAGAGCCAGTTCACCGTCGACCGCACGCTGGCGGAGAAGATCTTTGTGCACTGGAGCTTTCAGTAAGCAGTGGGCAGGGGGCAGTGGGCAGTCAATCAAAAGGCCTAAAGACAACTGCTTACTGCCCACTGTCCACTGCCCAGTGACCCCAGACTTGTCAGGGAGGGCTCTTTTCTGTCAGAATGACAAACGAAAGGGAATAATCATGGAAGAAAAAATCAGATCGAAATTGGAAGAACTCCGGAGCTTTCTCCAGGCTGACGGCGGCGACATGGAAGTGGTCAGCATTAAGGGTACGGACGTCAAACTGAAACTACAAGGCGCCTGCGGCTGCTGCCCTCACGCCACGATGACCATCAAGCATGGCATCGAACGCGCCCTGCGCGAAGCCGTCGACGAGAAAATCGTTGTCGAGCAGGTGAGATAACGGCAATAGACGACAGAGAGTTTGAACAGAAGTCGCGAAGCTCGCGAAGGTTATGGCTCCGCCTCCGGCGGATAGAAACAACTCTTTTCTTCGCGCTCTTCGCGACTTCTGTTCAAATGTATTCAGCATGAGAGTATGTTTCAGACAGTTTTTTTCACTCACAGGACTGGCGGTAACCGAGCTGTTCCGCCAGCCCGCTTTCTTGCTGGTGATCCTGTCCAGCACAGCCTGCACGATTCTGGTCCCCCTTGCCATCTCGCACCAGTTGGGCCAACAGGGGCATCTGGCCCTCGACAGTTCCCTGGCCTTCGAGTTCATGTTCGGAATCGTTCTCGCAGGCTATGCCGCCTGTGCCACGCTGCACAACGAGTGCCGGTCGGGAACCATCCTGATCGTATTCAGCAAGCCGGTGAGCCGGCTGATGTTTTTCCTGGCCAAGTATATGGCTGTCTCCATCCTGCTCGCTTTTTTCGTTTTCTGCTCAGGGGTCGCCTCCCTGCTGGCCGAACGGCTGACTCCCCGTAATTTTGAATTTGATGCCCTGGGGTTACGCCTGCTTCTTGCCGTACCTCTGGTTGCCTTCATTCCCGCTGCCGTGCTGAATTACTTCACCCGCCGATCGTTTGTCTTCTATGCCCTTCTGGGCTTCGTGCTGGCTCTCATCGGAATGGTGATCGCACTGGGAATGGTTAACGGTGAGGGAGCCCGCGTGGCGTTCGGGAGCCAGATTGACTGGCGCATCCTCCCTGCCTGTGCGCTTGAGGGAATCGCCCTGCTCATCCTCTCCGCCATCGCCCTCAGCCTTGCCAGTCGCCTGCCCACCCCCACCACCATTGCCGTTTTGGCCGTAGTCCTCTTTGCCGGCCTGATCTCCGACCATCTCATCACGCTTCTGCCCCAGTCGGGGACAGTACGGTTCGGATTACAGATGTTGCTCCCGGACATCCAGGCGTTCTGGCCGGCCGACCGGCTAGCTTCCGGAGGTGTCCTCTCCCTGCCCGTAATGGCCCATGCTACGGCCTATGCAGCGGCATATACCAGTGGCGTGCTGTGCATCGGATATGCGTCGTTCAGGAACAGACAATTTTGATTTCATGAAGGATGAAGCATGAAGGATGAAGGAATATCGGAATTCGTCATTGAGGCCAGGAATCTGACGAAAGTCTTCCGCGACTTCTGGGGGCGTCCCACGGTGAAAGCCGTCAACAACGTAACCCTGGATGTGCGCCGGGGAGAAATTTTCGGACTGCTCGGGCCAAACGGCTCGGGGAAAAGCACCACCATTAAAATGATCCTCGGCCTGCTTCACCCCACCTCCGGCCACCTCGCCGTCCTTGGCCAATCTCCCCGCTCCGTCTCGGTGAAGTCCCGTATCGGCTTCATGCCGGAAGAATCCTATCTCTACAAGTACCTCACGGCCGAGGAGATCCTCAATTTCTACGCCAACCTGTATGGTTTGTCTGGACAGCATAAAACCGAGCGCGTCGATGCCCTGATCGGACAGGTCGGACTGACCCACGCCCGGCATCGCCGCGTTGGCGAATTCTCCAAAGGTATGGCCCGCCGCGTCGGACTTGCCCAGGCACTCCTGAACGATCCCGACCTGATCCTGCTGGATGAACCGACCTCCGGGCTCGACCCGATCGCCTGCCGGGAAGTCAAGGATCTGCTTCTCGCCTTGGCCCGTCAGGGAAAGACAATCCTCATCTGCTCCCACCATCTCTCGGACATGCAGGACATCTGCAACCGGGTGGCTATATTACTCCAAGGGGAAGTGTGCGCCTCCGGTTCCGTCCAGGACCTTCTGACCACTCCGGACACATTGAAACTCACCCTGCAGGCCCCGTCGCAAACCACTTTGAACACCATCCTGGACATGCTGGAGCGCGAAACCGGGATCCGCCCGCAAGTGGACCACACGGGCCGGACTCTGGAGTCGGTTTTTATAGAAACCGTCTCGCAACGAAGGAGTGACAGCACTCACAAGAGCTCATGTAGTCCGGAGAAATCAGTTTGAACAGAAGTCGCAAAGAGCGCGAAGAAAAGAGAACAGGTTTTCCGCCAAAGGCGGAACAAACTAATCTTTGCGAACTTCGCGACTTCTGTAAATCCGCTTTGACCCGGACTACGGCGCTCGCAGGGTTGACTTTGCGAGACGCTATTCGGTCCCGGCTGCTGGTCTCCCTCAGCACAATCCTGGTCATCGGTTTGGTCGGCCTGCCGCTTCTGATTTCCGGCGACAACACCCTGAACGGCCGACTCCAGGTGATCCTGAACTATACCCTGAGTTTCACACTCGCGATGCTCTCGATCGTCACACTTTGGGCGGCCTGTGGCGGGGTCTCATCCGAAATCCAGGACCGGCGCCTTTACCTGGTGCTGACCAAGCCAGTGCACCGGCATGAACTCTGGCTGGGGAAATGGCTGGGCATTGTCGCCCTGAACGCCCTGTTACTGGTGCTCACAGGATGCATCATCGGGACCATGACATGGCATACCCTTCGCACGTCGCCCGAATCAGATTCGGCAAAGCGACAGGCGCGGGAACAGTTCCTTCTGGCACGGCAATCCGTGTTCCCTGAATCACCCGTATCGGAATCTCAGGCACTTGCCAGCGCCGAAGCTCTGGTCAAATCCGGGCGGACCCCTGCCGGGATGACCACCGCACAGGTGGAGGCTGAGTTGGTGAAGGAGTTAAAACGCAGCCGGTCTACGGTAGCACCCGAAGGAAACCTCCGCTTCGCCTACAACCTGCCAGCCCGGGCCACAGGTGTAAATGATTTCATCCTGAACTACAGATTCGAGTCCTCGCGGCCAGCCCGTACCCCCGTCTCGGCGGAGTGGACCATTACGACGGATGGCGGAGCATCACTTCACGTGGATGTGACCAACTACCCCGGCGTCCCCAACACTTTGCTGATCCCGTGCACCGCGATACGCGGCGCGCAGACCTTAAGCCTGGTCTATCACCGGCTTGACCGCGACAACCCCGCGACGTTGTTCATGGCACAGAACGGCCGCGAGCCGGAACTATTGATCCCGTCAGGCAGCTGGGTAATGAACCTGTCCCGCGGTCTCCTGATGATGCTTTTCCGGCTGGCATTCCTGTCCGCACTCGGACTCACCGCAGGCTGCCTGCTCTCCATGCCGGTGGCAGTATTTGCCGCTTTCTTCATCCTGGTGCTGCTGGCGTCGGCAGGTTACGTGGAGTCGGTCGCCTCAACCGGGGTGTTCTATATCCCGCACGAGGGTCAGGCTCAGACCCCGACGTGGCTGGACAAGGCGGTGCTTCACCAGTTCAAGGCTTTGAACTTCATCACTCGGCCCATCCACAGGCTGGATCCGGTTCCGCTGCTTGAGGAAGGCCGGAGGATAAGCTGGCTTCTAACCGCTCAGGCCATGCTCTGGTTAGCCGGCATCTACACCGCCATAACCGCCCTGGCTGGTATCAGTCTCTTCAACCGGCGCGAACTGGGGTGATCCAGGGGCCACTGAACCCCTCACCCTGACCCTCTCCCTCAAGGGAAAATTGTTGGAGAGAGGGGTTTCCGGAACCTTACGGGTCAATGCTCTCCAAGGCCAGTGTCTTCGGATTGATCCGGCGGTAATAGCAGTTCCGCGGTTGGCCCTTCAGGTTTTTGGTGTGGCAAATGCCCCCGCGCCGGGGCCGGACGGAATAGACGAGGGAATTCTGCTCGCAGTTCACAAAGGCATCCACCAGATCGTAGGTCTCGCCCGATGTCTTCCCCTTCTCCCAAAGTTCGTTGCGCGATGTGCTCCACAGGACCACGGTGCCGGACTCCAGCGTCTTCTTCATGGCGATTTCGTTCGTATACGCCACCAGGATCACCTCACGGGTATCCGCATTCTGAATCGCCACCGGGATGACATCCGGACACACCTTCGCTACCTTGGCAATCTTGCCGAAGTCCAACGCCAGCTTCAGCCCCTCTTCGAGTTCTTTCATTCAGTTTTCTCCTTATAACCCGCTAGCACCCATACGCGGCCCCACACTCCTACAACTTCATTGTCAATCCGCCAATCAGCACCAGATCATTCCTCTTGAGACCCGTACCCGGAGTACTGTCATATTTATCCTGTAGCACCAACCGCAAACTCACTCGCGCATTCATGGCCGCCTCGGCTCCTATCTCGGCATTGATGAGGTAATCGTTAAAATCATCAAAAGCCGGAAGGAATTCGGCCGACTCCCACACCTTTGCAGTGGCTCCTATCTTCAGGTCATATTTCTCGGCCACACGCAGGGCCATCTTGTCGTCCTCAATCCCGGCCACCTTCTCCTTGATGTAGGCGACACCGGCTTCCGCCGACAGGTTCTGGGAATCACCGCGGATCAAATACTGCCCGATGCCGGGGCCAACCATGAACCGGTAGTCGATTTCGGCGATGTTATCGTTGCGTATCTCGCTGTTCAAATAACCGTAGGTGCGGGCATTGAGCATGCGGCGATAGTCAGCATAGGCCCGGGCATTCTCGACGTTACCCTGGGTTTCAGTGGTGCCATCTGCCGCCTTCACGTCAGCCTCGCCATAATTCCCTTCAACACCCAGACTGGCCTCGTTCGAGTCTTTCCTGAACTCCGACATCACTTTACCATTCAACAGCATTGTTCGGGTATTGCCCCGTGAGATGTTGACTCCAGCCGCCACCGACGTGTTCCAGGGCGCCACCGGCGCCGTCTCAGCAGGCTTCGTTTCCTGCGCCACACCCACGCCCGCCATCAATCCCGCCAACCCCGCCACTAAAAATGTTTTCATGATATTCTCCTTCAGCATATCCAATAACGGATAACCAGTAACCTCTCCCCTTATTTCTTCAACAGATCCCTGATTTCCGTCAGCAGCATGACATCGGCAGGGGGTTCTGCCGGGGCAGCGGGTTTTGCCTCCTCCTTCTTACGCATCGCGTTCATGCCCTTCACCATCAGGAAGATGGCAAAGGCCACGATCGCAAAGTCAATGACTGTATTGATGAACAGCCCATAGTTGACAGTAGCAACACCGGCCGCCTTGGCATCGGCCAGAGTCTTGAAGGTGCCCTTGCTCGCGTCAAGCGTGACAAACAGGTTGGAGAAGTCCACACCGCCCATGAGCTTGCCTATGGGCGGCATCAGGACGTCTGTAACCAGGGAAGAGACGATCTTGCCGAATGCCCCGCCGATAATGATACCGATGGCCATGTCCATCACATTGCCACGCATCGCAAACTGCCTGAATTCCTGTGCAATACTCATGACTGTTCTCCTTATATTGAGTTAAGGGCTCTTCGCCTTGAATTTGCACAATAAAGCCCGCCCGCTCAAGCTTATTTACCGATACCAGACCAGAACCCGCACATAGCGCTTCCCCCACTCCTGGGCCTCATGGTGGGAGTCGAAGAACAAGTCAATGTGGTCCCCTTTGATCGCCCCGCCCTGGTCCTCAACACGCCCCATGCCGTAGCCTTGAACCTTCATAACAGTCCCGAAGGGAAACAGCCCGGTGTCGGCGGCTATGGTGCCATGATGGGCCTTGGTTCCGCTGGCTGTCATCCCGACCTTCTTGCGCTGACCTTTCAATGGGCCCGAGGAATAGACAGGACGCAGCAGCCAGTTTCGATGCCAGCTGCAGCATTCCCGGCAGGGACAGTAGCCGGTAACCAGAATGCGCCGCTCAACCGGGGCGCGTCCCGAGGGAGGGCGGATCGAGGCACACCCCGCACCCAGGAGCATCAGCCCCATCACTCCCGCTATAACGACTATGGTTTTCACGGCAAATACTTTATCACTTTAGGTGGACTCTCGCCACAAGTTCGGCATAATCGCCGCCTTCATGAAACAGAGCGAACAGACTCATGACAGGGCAAGCGCCGCGACCGTGCCGCCCCTTGACACCCTGATCCACCGGACCCTGGCGATAGCCATTGTCGAGGGGTGCGCCTGGTCCGTGATGTGGGGATTCGGGGAATCGTTCGTGGGGCCCTTCGCTGTGTTTTTGAAGGCTGATGACTTTCTCATGTCCCTGCTGTGCACCCTGCCGGTTATTATGGGATCCACCGCCCAACTCATCGGCGCCATGCTGATCGAACGTCTCGGCCGGCGCCGCCCGCTGATGGCCCTCACCTGCATCGGCCAAGCCCTTGGCTACATCCCCCTCTTCTGGCTTCCCTTCTTTTTTCCCCAGCATGGGGCGGGTATCGCCGTCGCCCTTGCCACATTCATGATCTTTTCCTGCCACTTGAGTGTCCCCGGCTTCAACAGCGTCATTGGAGAGCTCGTGCCCGAGGCGGAACGAGGCCGTTATTTTGGAAAACGGTCGGCAACCATGACGTTGGTGATGCTGGTTTCCATGATTGTGGCGGGGCGAGTCGTGACATTCTTTGAACAGCGACACCAGGCCTGGCTCGGATTTGGTATTATCTTTACCATCGCGATGCTCGCCCGGGCATACAGCGGATATCTCCTCTCCCGCTTTTACGAACCTCCCTTCCGGCCATCAACCAGCACCTCACTCTCCTTTTCGGATTTTCTGCGCACTGTATTACACACCAACTTCGGGCGATTCACGCTGATTATGGCCGCCATGACCGGGGCCACCAATATATCAGCCCCCTTCTTTACCCAGTATATGATCCGGGATCTTCATTGGACCAAGGATCAATTTGCGGCCAGCACCGCAGTCCTGCTTCTTTCCCAGTTTGTCTTTATTCGCTGGTGGGGCCACATCTGCGACAAGCATGGAAACCGTGCCACCATCCTCGCCACCAGCCTGATTCTTCCCATCATCCCCCTCCTCTGGGTGTTTACGCAAAACTACCACCTCATCCTCGCTATCCAGGTCCTCTCCGGTCTCGCCTGGTCCGGCTTCAATCTGGCGTCAGGCAACTTCATCTATGATTCGGTCCCGATAAACGAACGGCACCGGATCTTCGGTTATTTCAACGTGATCAACGGTCTGTTCACACTGGTGGGCGGCAGTGTGATTGGTGCCTGGTGCGCCCTCAACATGGCGTCCTCCTATCAGATTGGTGGTCTGCATATAGTCTTCCTCTCATCCCTACCCGCCGTCTTCATTGTATCCGGCCTGCTTCGGGCCCTGGTGGGGATCCTGGTTTTGCCCCGCTTCCGGGAAGTGCGCCCATCCGAACCCATCACCTCCCGCCAGATTCTGTGGCGTATCTCGACCGGCGAACCCATCTTCACCCGGATCACGGAAATCATGGACATCCTTCCCACCCCATTCCGCCCGAAGAACGGCAAGTAGCGCCTGATTCTCATCATGAGGGGTGCGACACATATAGTCTCATTTTTGAGACAACAGCCCCGCCTTGATCTGTCTCTCGACAATGAAGCACATTCACTCCCTGGCATTACAGGACTATTTTAGTCCTATTTTGTCGCTTTGAGCAAAACTGGCACGCAACTGGCTACATACCCTGTCAAGTTACGGAGGCCTGGAAACCATGATTAAAGTCTGTCGAAAGCCGGATCTACTGAGCGAAACAAGGCGAACCTTGGCAACGACTACGGTTGTGTTGTTACTAACGCTTGCCCCTCCCCGCCGCCTGCAGGGTGAGGACTCAACCGATGCCAAATTCATGTACTACCAGGAGGACAAGGACCGCATCAAGGTCATGGCGCCTTCCATCATGACGCAGTTTGAAACCGAATCGGGTTGGACCATCAAACTGGACGGCATCTATAACGCCATCTCCGGGGCCACGCCAACCGGGGCTCCGCCTGTTCGAAATGCCCCCGTGCAAACCTATACTGTCCCGGCCAGTAGTGGCAGCCGCTCCTCTACCCCGGTTGTAACGCCCACACCGACCCCGCCTCCGTCTGATGGCGGAGACGAACGGGAAAATGATGCCTTGACCGGCAGGTATTTCACCCGTCAGAGTTTACCACGATCGAGTTTCTCGGCGGCTACAGGGGCCACGCCAACTCCAGGAGGAGGCGGAACAACCCCGACCCCGACACCGACACCCGCAACCCCGACAACATCGTCATCCAGTGGTTCGTCAAGGTCATCCGGAAGCTCCGGGACGACCACCCAGAAGGCCAGCACACCCGCGTCCTCCTCATCGATCCCTTTGGCGGACTTCAGCGATACGCGCTGGGGCTTCAATCTGGGGCTGTCAAAGCGCATGGGCCAACATACCCCGGGCGGTCAACTTTCCTACAGTCAGGAATCCGACTACCTGTCCACAGGCATCAGCCTCCAGGATGCAATTGATTTCAACCGGAAGAACACCACACTTCTCATCGGGGGCGCCTATACCCATGATGCCCTGACGCCCGCCAATGGCCGACCCAATGACACCAAGGACACCATCGACGCCCTTCTGGGAATTACCCAGGTCCTCTCCCCGACCACCCTGCTGACAGCCAATATTGCCGTGGGTGAGGTAACAGGCTTCATCAGTGACCCTTACAAACTGGTTGAATTGAACGGTGAGCTGACCTATGAAAAGCGACCGGAGAGCAAAACCAAGCAAATCGTGTACCTCGGCATCAACCAGTTCATCACCCCCCTGGATGCCAGCGTCGAACTCGGGATAAGGCACTACGGCGACAGTTTCGGAATCAATGCCGAAACTCTCATGTTCGCCTGGTACCAGAAAATGGGTGAACACTTCATCCTGAGCCCCTCATTCCGCTATTACACCCAGACCGCCGCCGATTTCTACGACGTGCGCTTCTCGGGTTCCCCGGAATTCTACAGCTCGGATTACCGCGTGTCCTCTTTCACGGGAACCTCGTACGGGCTCAAGCTCATCTGGCTTCCCTCGTCGAGATTCTCCATGGATGTGGGAGTCGAACGCTATCAGCAGAAGGGTAACGACGGGGTCACCGATCCGGAGATGTATCCCACCTCCACCATTTTCATCATCGGAGCGCACTGGGCATTGTAAACGGGACACCATCTCATGACTGGTCAGGACTATTCTCGACATTCTTTCAAGGCCATGGGCACCGTATGCCAGGTTCAGTTCCAGGCTGCCTCCCATGCCGCCGGCGAAGCCTTCAAGAACACCGTCACCGAATGGGTCGCGAATTTTGAGAATCAATTTTCACGATTCATCCCCGGCAGCCTGATCTCCCGGATCAATTCCGCGGCGGGACGGGAGTGGGTGGATATCGACCCCGAGGCGGAAAGCCTGTTCATGTTATGTGACTGGTTCCACTGGTCCACCAAGGGCCTTTTTGATCCTGCCATACTCCCCCTGCTCCAACTCTGGGATTATCATGTCCCCCACGCAAAACTCCCCGGCGACGACGCCGTCCGCGACGCCCTCGCCAAGAGCGGGTGGAAAAAAGTGCAGCGCCGAAAGAATGGAATTTATTTACCCGAGGAAGGCATGGGAATCGACATCGGGGGGATCGGCAAGGAATACGCTGTGGACCGTGTCTTCGAGATGGCCGGCAACGTCGGCATCCGGAATATCCTCGTCAACTTCGGGCAGGACCTGCGGGTTCAGGGTGAACCCCCGGAAGGCGGCCCCTGGCGGATCGGACTGGAGGATCCCGGTGATACCGGCATGTGCTGGGCGGGCGTCGCGGTTCATAACCGGGCCGTCACGACATCCGGCGACTATGTGCGCAACATCACGATCGATGGGGAGAAGTTCGGCCATATCCTCGACCCCCGCACCGGCTACCCTGTTAAAAACGGCTGCCAGGCCGTCAGTGTCATCGCCCCCACCTGCACCGAGGCCGGGATCCTCTCCACCTCGGCATTCATCATGGGCGGGAGCGAGGGAATTCAATTTCTGGACGGTTATTACCAGGCTGAAGGCTGTATCAAGGAACAAAACAGGCAATACTGCACAAGGAGATTCAATGAATACCTCATTCGGGACTAGGCTGATAGGCATGCTGCTTCTCTCCGCCACGACTTCACTCGCGGCATGGGATACCGGGACGGCGCTCCCGGACCTGACAAAATTCAAACTGGAGGGAAAAGTTCCCGCTATCGCCGGAAAGGTGGTCCTGGTTGATTTCTGGGCCTCATGGTGCGGCCCCTGCAAGGCATCCTTCCCCGCACTCGACTCGCTCCAGAAGGATTATGGCGACAAGGGATTCATCATCCTGGCGGTGAACCAGGATAAAACCGGTGAGGCGATGAAGACCTTTCTGGCGGAACACCCTGTCTCAATTACGGCATTGCGCGATCCCGAAAACAAACTTGTTGCGGCCGCCGATGTCTCCTCCATGCCCTCCTCCTACCTGGTGGATCGCTCCGGCAAGATCCGCTACCTCCACCGCGGGTTCCACGGGGAGAAGACCCTGGCACAATACAGGAAGGAACTTGAACTCCTTCTCAGCGAGAAAGCAGGAGGCTCATGATGAAGACCTCTTTACTGTTGCTGGGCCTGTTTGTCGTCCTGCTCGGCTGCCTCACCGGCTGCGGCACGGTTCAACCGTGGGAACGGGGCACCCTTTCGGATTACACCATGAGGCCGGACCGGGACCCGGCAACCGACTCCTTCCGCGAGCACGTGTACTTCACCCGTGAAGCCGCCGCCGGCGGCCGGGGCGTGGGAGGCGGCGGCTGCGGATGTAATTGAGCCTTTTTTCATTGCTCCCCCTGCACTGCCTGTGACAAATTACGCCCCGATTTTCGAGGCGAATTTCATGCAGACACCAAGGAGTGCGGACAATGGCTAAAGGCAACATGTTGATCGGACAGAGCGGTGGCCCGACGGTGGTCATCAACCAGAGCCTCGTGGGCGCGATCCTGCAGGCGAAGCAGAGCAAGGAAATCGGAGCCATCTATGGCGCCCTGCACGGCATGAAGGGGATCCTCGAGGAAAACTTCATCGACCTGCGCAAGGAAAGCCTCTCCGAACTCGAACGCATCGCCAATACCCCCGCCTCGGCGCTGGGTTCAGCCCGCAAGAAGCCAACGGACGAGGAGTGCGCCAAGGTGTTCGAAATCCTGAAGAAGTACAACATCCGGTACTACTTCTACATCGGCGGCAATGACTCGGCAGAGTCCACCCACATCATCAACGAGCAGGCCAGGAAGTTCGGCTATGACCTGCGCTGCTACCACATCCCCAAGACGATCGACAACGACATCATGGAAAACGACCACACCCCCGGCTTCGGCAGCGCGGCCAAGTTCGTCGCCTGCGCCATCATGGGCGACAACCTCGACTGCCGCGCCCTGCCCGGCGTGAAGATCAACGTCATCATGGGCCGCAATGCAGGCTTCCTGACTGCTGCCGCGGCGCTGGCCCGCGTCTATCCGGATGACGGCCCCAACCTGATTTACCTTCCGGAACGGCCCTTCTCGCTGGACACGTTCGCCAAGGATGTCGAGTCCGTCTACAAGAAGCTCGGCCGCTGCGTGGTCGCGGTTTCCGAAGGCATCTCCGATGAGAACGGCACCGCCATTGCGGCGAAGTTCTCGAAGGAAGTGGACTCGCACGGCAATGTGCAGCTGAGCGGAACCGGCGCCCTTGGCGACCTGCTGGCCACGGAGATCAAGAAACGTACGACGATCACCCGGGTGCGTGCCGACACGTTCGGCTATCTGCAGCGGTCCTTCGCCGGCCTGGTCAGCGAGGTTGACGCCAAGGAAGCCCGCACGGTGGGTATGCTGGCGGTCAAGGAAGCGGTCAAGGGCAAGGAGCCCAGCGGCTCCATCGCCATTCGACGCAAGCCGGGCAAGAAGTATGCGGTCTATTTCGAACGCGTCCCCCTGGCCAACGTTTCAAAGGAAACCCGCCACGTGCCGGATAACTTTATTGCCAGGAGCGGCAACGACGTAACCCAGGCCTTCCTGGACTACGCCCGCCCGCTCGTCGGCAAGCTTCCGGTTATCGGCCGTCTCAAAGGCGTAAAAGTCGCCAAGAAGTGACACTCACCTTGAAATGGCCCGCATTTTTGGCTATAAATGATTGATTTCCGCAACCTTTATCAAGACTAGGAGAGCTTATGAGCAAACAAGTGAAAAAAGTGGGCATTTTAACGGCTGGTGGCCTTGCGCCGTGTTTGAGTTCCGCAATCGGCTACTTGATCGATGAGTACAGCCGGATCGCCCCCCAGGTTGAAATCATCGGCTATGTCAACGGCTACATGGGCCTCCTGAAAGGACAGAGCATCAAGATCACCCCGGCGGTCCGCAAGAATGCCCTGTTCCTGACCGAGCACGGTGGCAGCCCCATCGGCAACAGCCGCGTGAAGCTGACCAACGTCAAGGATTGCATCAAGCGCGGACTGGTCAAGGAAGGCCAGGATCCCCAACAAGTGGCCGCGGATCAGCTTGTGAAAGACGGCGTGGACGTACTGCACACCATCGGTGGTGACGACACCAACACGGCGGCGGCCGATCTGGCAGCTTTCCTCGCCCGCAACAATTACGGCCTGACCGTGGTCGGGTTGCCCAAGACCATCGACAATGATGTCTTTCCGATCCGCCAGAGCCTGGGGGCCTGGACAGCGGCCGACGAAGGCGCCCGGTTCTTCGCCAATGTCGTGAAGGAAAATACGGCCAACCCGCGCATGCTGATCGTGCACGAGGTCATGGGCCGCAACTGTGGCTGGCTGACCGCCGCAACGGCCCTCGCCTACCGCAAGCTGATGGACGGCCTCCACTATCTGCCCGAGTTCGGATTGACCCGTGACCGCGAGGAGGTTCACGCCGTCTACGTCCCCGAGATGGCCTTCGACGTCAAGGCCGAGGCCGCCCGGCTGCGCCTGGTGATGGACAAGAACGACTGCGTCAACATCTTCGTCTCCGAGGGCGCCTGCCTCGAGTCCATCATCGCCGAGCTGGAGGCCAAGGGCGAGGAAGTCCCGCGCGACGCCTTCGGCCATGCCCGGCTGGACAAGGTCAACGTGGGCAACTGGT
>CAZMSS010000054.1:0-14341 GCA_964568965.1 uncultured Verrucomicrobiota bacterium
ACGAGTGTCTAGTGTCTAGGGGGGAAGAAAGAGGGAAGTGACGAGTGTCTAGTGTTAAGGGCATGAAAGAAGGGAAGTGTGTAGTGTCAGGTGTCAAGGGGGGAGAAAACAGCGAGACTCCTCTCTCCCACTTTGTCACGAGACACTCGTCACTTCCCCTCCTTCCGAGGATAGCCACATGAACCAGTATGGATTGGATAATTTTGGTGCTTATCAAAAAGCTCTCGAGCTTTACGATGGCACGGTAGAGGACATGAAATTACTGGCAAGGAACCCCCTGTGTTATCGCTTGGTTACCCAGCAAATCGGAAGTTCAGATTCCATTTGCGCCAATATCGAGGAAGGCTATGGCCGACTGAGCCGGCCTGAGTATGTTCGTTTTCTTGATTTCGCCCGTGGTTCTGCACGCGAAACCATGGGGCGCTACAAGCGCCTAGGCCACTGGCTACCAGCGTCAAGAGTCGCCCACCAAACAGCACTTGCCAATGAAATTATCTTGATTTTGACAAGTACCATCACAAAACTTCGCAGCACCATGGTCAACCCCAAGACTCAATCTGTTCACGAGGATCCCCCCGCCTATTCCCCCTCTCCTTCTTCCCCTCGACACTCGACACTAGACACTTCCCTCTCTCCTTCTTCCCCTCGACACTCGACACTAGACACTTCCCCCCGCCGGAGGCGCACATGAAGGCCATCACGTCGGCGCAGATGAGGGAACTGGATCACATTGCCACTTCGGAATTTGAGATTCCGGGGTTTGAGCTGATGCGGCGGGCGGGACAGGGCGTGGCGGCCACGGTGGAGTATCTGGCCGACAGGGCCCGTGGTGGCGATGCCTTTGTCCAGCTCATCGCCGGGCGCGGCAACAATGGGGGCGATGTCTTCGCCGCCGCCCTGTTCCTGCATGAAGATGAGTTTGAAGTCGAGGTGCTCCTGGCAGGCTCGGCCTCGGATGTCCGCGGCGATGCCCTCCGCCATCTCAGCAAAATGCGCGCCGCCGGGATCGCACTCATCGAACTTCCCACCAAGGAATCGTGGGAGAACGCCCTCCGGGATAGCGGCAGCGGCGAGATCATCGTCGACGGGGTGCTTGGCATCGGAATCAAGGGTCCCCCTCGCGGCCCCATCGCCGGGGCCATTAATTACATCAATAAACTTGCTGAAGATAACCTGGTCGTCTCAATCGATGTCCCCTCGGGTCTCGATGCCGACACGGGGGAAACACCCGGGGAAGCCGTCATGGCCGATATCACCGTGACCATCGGCATGCCGAAGATCGGATTGCTCACCCAGAAGGCCATCCCCTATGTGGGCAGCCTGGACGTCATCGGCATCGGCATCCCCCTGGAGCTGACGGCCCACTACGTGTCGGAACGCCATCTCATCAGCGGCTGGGATGTCCGTCGCAGTATCCCGCGCCGGACCCGCACGGCACACAAGGGGGAATTCGGCCATGTCCTGATCGTCGGCGGCGCGACCGGTTTCGCGGGCGCCCCCGCCATGGCCGCCCTGGCTGCCTTGCGCTCCGGCACCGGCCTGGTCAGCGCCCTGGTCCCCCGTTCGGCCTATCCCGTCGTGGCCAACGCCGCGCTTGAACTCATGACGTATCCCGGGAACGACACCGAGACCGGCTCCCTGAAGGCGGACACCTGGGAGTCGTGGAAAAACCGGATCAATGACTTCAACGCCATCGTGATCGGCCCCGGCATGACACGCCATCCCGACACCACCGCCTGGGTCCTGCACCTCCTCACCGAATGCCGCCGCCCACTCGTGATCGACGCCGATGCCCTCAACGTTCTGGCAGGACATCCCGAGTGGCTTGCCACGGCCGCCTGCCCGGTGATCATCACCCCTCACCCCGGCGAACTGGCGCGACTGCTCGGCTGCACAACGGAAGTCATCCAGCAGGACCGGGAAGCCGCCGTCGTGAAGGCCGCCAGCCTGACCAAGGCGATTGTGGTGCTGAAAGGCGCCGGAACCCTGGTCGCGCAGGACGGCAAACCGCTCCATGTCAACCTGACCGGCAATCCCGGCATGGCCTCAGGCGGCATGGGCGATGCACTGGCCGGCCTCATGGGGGGCTTCCTGGCCCAGGGCATCGACCCCTTCGATGCCGCCTGCGCCGCAGTGTTTATCCACGGGCGGGCGGGCGACAGCGCCATGTGGCGCCGCTCCCAGGCGACGCTGACCGCCACGGACCTGATCAAGGAACTCTCAGGCGCATTCCGCGAAGTCTCCGTACGGTAACCCGCCCATGAATCTTGAAGACCACGAACTGTTGATAGTCGACGGGGCCTGCGGCACGAACCTCCAGGCCATGAAGTTACCGCCCTCCGTGTGGAACGGGAATGACGGGTGCAACGAATACCTGAACCTCTCGGCGCCCTCCGCCATCGTCGAACTGCATGCGTCCTTCGTCGAGGCCGGCGCCCAGATCCTCGAAACCAACACTTTCGGCGCCAGCCGGATCGTTCTCGCCGAATACGGCCTTGAAAAGGAAGTCGCCCGGATCAATGCCGCCGCCGTCCGGAATGCACGCCAGGCCATCGGCTCCCGCAAGGGCGTTTTTGTAGCCGGCTCGCTGGGGCCGACGACGAAACTACCGTCGCTGGGACATATTTCACGGGATGAGCTGTTCGAGACCTACCGCGAGCAGATCCTGGCCCTGGTCGAGGCGGGGGCTGACTTGCTGGTCGTGGAGACCTGCCAGGACATGCTCCAACTCAAGACCGCCCTCATCGCCGCCCTCGAGGTCATGGAGCACGCCGGCCGCATGCTGCCGGTCATGGTCTCGGTCACCGTCGAGCGCACCGGGACCATGCTGGTGGGGACCGACATCGCCGCGGCCGTGGCCGCCGTGCAGCCCTTCCCGGTCTTTTCCATCGGGCTGAACTGCGCCACCGGCCCCGCTGACATGATCTCCCATATCCGCTTCCTCAGCCAGAACTGGCGCGGCCGCATCTCCTGCATTCCCAACCAGGGGTTGCCCGAAGTCATCAACGGCCAGACGGTCTATCCCCTTTCGCCCGAGGCGTACGCGCACCAGATGCGGACCTTTGTCGAGCAATACGGCGTCAGCATCGTGGGCGGCTGCTGCGGAACCACCGCCGCCCATACCGCCCGGCTGGTCAGTGAACTGAAGAACGTGCGACCCGGGCCGCGAACGCCTGACATCATCCCCAGCGTATCCAGTTTGTACCAGGCCCAGGAAATCCGCCCGGCCATCCCTCCGCTGATCATCGGGGAGAGGACCAACGCGAACGGGTCGCGTCTGTTCCGGGACCGCCTGCTGGCCGAGGATTTCCAGGGGTGCCTGCAAATCGGACTGGCGCAGGAAGCCAACGGTGCCCATGTGCTGGACGTCTGCGCCGCGTATGCGGGGCGACAGGAAACCCATGACATGATCGAACTGGTGCGGCTGTTCGCCCCTTCTGTGAAAATCCCGCTGATGATCGACTCCACCACGCCCGAGTGCGTCGAGGCCTGCCTCAAGCTGTATCCCGGCCGGTGCCTCGTCAACTCCATCAACCTCGAGGATGGCGGGCGCACACTCCGGCAGATCGGCAAGTTCCTGAAGAAGTACGGGGCCGCCACCGTGGCGCTGACCATCCACGAGAAGGGCATGGCCATGAAGGCGGCGGAGAAAGTCGAGACCGCGCGCCGGATCCACGACATGGCCGTGAATGAGTGCGGCCTCCACCCGTCGGATCTGCTGTTCGATCCGCTCACCTTCACCGTCGGCTCCGGCGATGAAACCCTGCGCGATGCCGCCGTACAGACCCTGGAGGCGATCCGCGGGATCAAGGCCGCGCTACCGGGGGTGCATACCATCCTGGGCGTCAGCAACATCTCCTTCGGGTTGTCCCCCGCCTCGCGCCGGGTCCTCAACTCGGTTTTCCTGCACGAGGCGGTTGAGGCCGGGTTGGATGCCGCCATTATCGATGCCGGGAAAGTCATCCCCCTCTCCCGCATCTCCAGCGAGGACCGCGAGGTCTGCCTGGATCTGCTGTATGACCGGCAGCGCGGGGCGGAACTGTCGCCGCTGATGCGGTTCATCGCGCACTTCAAGGCGGCGGAACAGACCACGGAATCGGACAAGCCGGTCAACGAATCCCGCTCCGCCGAGCAGATCCTGGCCAACCTGGTCATCGAGGGACGCAAGGAGGGGCTGGAAGACCAGCTTTCCATTCTCCTCAAGCGATACACGCCGGTTGCCGTCATCAACCAGATCCTGGTGCCGGCAATGCGCCATGTCGGCGAACTCTTCGGGCGCGGGGAAATCCTGCTCCCCTTCGTGCTCCAGTCGGCCGAGGTCATGAAGCGGTCGGTGTCGTTCCTCGAGCCGTTCATGGAGACCGCCGATTCGCGCAGCGCCACCCGGATCCTGATCGCCACCGTGCAGGGCGACGTGCATGACATCGGCAAGAACCTGGTGGACATCATCCTCTCCAACAACGGCTACAAGGTCTTCAACCTGGGGATCAAGGTGCCGGCCGAGACCATCATCGAAAAAGCCCGGGAGCACCAGGTGGACATCATCGGCCTGAGCGGGCTGCTTGTGAAGTCGGCCCTCGTGATGAAGGACAGCCTGCCGCAATACCGGGAGGCGGGCCTGACCTGCCCCATCCTGCTGGGCGGTGCGGCCCTGACCCGTAAATTCGTGGCCGAGTCGTGCGTCCCCTCGTATGGGGCCCCGGTGGTTTATTGTGCCGATGCCTTTGCCGGGCTGAAGGCGGTGCGGGAGTTTGAAGGCGGGACGCTGAAGGCGACGACAGCCGTGCCGGAGGTCGCAAAAACGAGCCCGCTCGCGGGCCCGAAAAACATGGAGGTCCTCCGCGACACCCCGGTCCCCAAGGCGCCCTTTACCGGCTTCCGCCATGTCACGGGGATCGACCCCAGGCTCGCCTTCCCCTTCATCAACGAACAGGCGCTGTTCCGGGGACGCTGGGGCTATCGCCGCGCGAACATGACCCTCCAGGAATACGATGCGCTGATCGCGGACAAGGTCCGCCCGCTGTTCAGCGACTTCAAACGGCAGTGTCTGGAGGACGGACTGGTGGACTTGAAGGTGGCCTACGGATATTTCCCCTGTTACAGCGAGGGGGATGGCGTGGTGGTGCTCGACGGCCCGCAACGGCACCTGTTTTCCTTCCCCCGCCAGGCCGAGCCCCCGAATCTCTGCATCGCCGATTTCTTCAAGACGCAGGCCGAGGGCTCCGACATTGCCGGGTTCTTCGTGGTCTCGATCGGGGAAAAGACCGATGCCGCGATCAAGGCGCTCTACGAGGCCAACCGCTATCACGACTACCTGATGCTGCACGGGTTCAGCGTGGAGCTGACGGATGCGCTGGCCGAATACTGGCATGCCATGATGCGGCGGGAACTGGGCATCGCCACCTCGGAGCCGGATACTCTGGGCGGATTTGTGACACAGACCTACCAGGGCTCACGATACGGGTTCGGGTATCCAGCCTGCCCCGACCTCGACGCCCACAAGCCGGTGTTTGCGATGTTGAAGCCCGAACTGATCGGAATCACGCTCACGGAAAGCATGCAGATGGTTCCGGAGCAAAGCACCTCGGCCATTGTGGCGCATCATCCGCAGGCCAAATACTTCGCCGTGTGAGGTTACCCATGGATAAAAAAAACGGACGCTATGTGTGTGTAAACTGCGCCTACGTCTATGATCCCGCCGTGGGCGACCCCATGAGCAATATCCCGCCGGGGACGCCCTTTGAAGACCTCCCCGAATCCTGGGTCTGCCCCATCTGCTACGCCAGCAAGGACGTCTTCGACCCGCTGGATTAGTCAGGAATCTCGCGTTCTGCGGCCTTCTCGCAGTATTCCCGGAACAGTTTCACATATATCCGGTAATTCTCAAGAGAAACGCCAGGCGGGGTCTGATGATCAACCGAAGGCACGTATCCGCCTGATTTCATAACCGGAAGCAGGCGATCAAACTCATCGCGCATTGCCCGCTCGCCCTTTGACATCACCATTTTGTCATACCCGCCCATCATCAGAAATTCCGGATGTTCACGCCTGATCCGGGCAATATCCACACCAGCCTGCCTCTCCAATGGATAGACCCCTTCTATGCCCGCCTCTATCAGCCAGGGGATCATCGACGTAACATCCCCGTCCGTGTCGACCAGAACTTTCACGCCATATTTCCTGATATGCGGAATGACCCGCTGATAATATGGCAGCAGGAATTCCTTGAACAATTCATAGGACAACATGGGTCCGTGGTTGTATGACATGTCCTCTGCAAATCCAACCATATCCGGAAGCAGAATGGGGAAAAGCGCATCCACGGCACGGATGTTGAATTCAGCCAGATCGGCATTCATGCGATGCATCAGCTCCGGCTGGTCGTAGAAGGCCAACAGATGCTGCTCTATCCCCATGAGTATCCTCGGGAACCAAAAATAGCCGTCAAGCCAGAGTCTTACAATGGTTTCGCCACGGTCATGTCGCTCCTTCAGGGCCCGGGCATATTTTATGGCACCCTCGATGGCCGAATCCGCATAAAGGTACGGCCTGATGGCTTCATAGGACTTTTCGTCCGTGATGACACGCGAAATAGACTGCGGGCAGTCAGATGAAGCAGCACCTCCGGCACCAATGCAGACCAGCTTGTCCAGGCCGAAATATTCCAGTGACGCATCCCAGCCGATGTCCGCAGGCAACCCCTCCCCTTTCCATCGGTCAATGGTCACACCCCACCACGCCGCCCACTCCACCATGGGAAGCCGGTCAACCGCCCTGTCGAAATTGAGCGTCCTCAAAAAACGTTCCCTTGGTGTCACACTCTTCCTCCAGTTCCTTCATTTACAAACCGCCATCCGGCTTCCAATACACCTAATTCTATTCTGCCAAAGCAAGCTTATGTTTCCTGGTAAGGCCGTCGAGCATCATGGTGATGATCGTACAAGTCATACCGAGAAATTCCACACCCAGCTTCTTGCCTGAAATGGCATCATAGCGCTCACTAATGCCATGCTTCATCGTGTTCTCAACCGTCTTGTCGGCCAAATCGGCTGCAAGCTCGTGAAACCCATAATCAGCCAGGCCGCTGGCAATCTGATAGTTTGTCGCCGGCCACACATCACCGCGCCAGGACAGATCGGATTTCCAGCGCGGATCGGTCCGGTCAACAGTCGGAACCGGCAGCGGCGTATTCCAGCTGGCTGTCTGAATTGTTTCCGCCATGCGCGCAGCCATGGCGCTGGTGGGTACACCTGCTGCCAGAGGAATCCAGCTTCCAATCGTGCCGACTGGAAGCTTCTCCAGAGTGTCGCGTTTAACAGACAGGAACAGCCCGGACTTTTCATCCCACATGTGCCTGCGCATTGCGGCAACAGACTTCTCCAGCCTGGCCGAGCGGCGTTCCGCCATCGCCGTGTCGCCCATGATATTTGCCAGCCGCATGAGACTGCGCTCACCCATGACCAGGTAGGCGGTATTTCCGGGAACGCAGAGGTCACCATACCAGGCTCCCTCATCTTCTCCACGCCGCGTGGGATGAGGCGTCATGTTCAACCCGTCCATATTGCATTCATCATCAAAAGTCTCCCATTTGGCCCACCGGAGACTGCCATTGTAAGATCCAAGGCTGACCATTCCGCTGCAAGTCACGTCCCGCTCACGCCAGTACCACTCGTGAAAACACTCCAGAGGCGCAAGGCACTGTTTCAGAAGTTCACGATCCCCGTTGCGCAGATACACACGCTCAAGCCCCCAGGCAAGAATCGGGATCTGGGACATGGGCCATTCCTTGACGTTGTCCATGCCTGTCTTGATGTTGGCAGTGATCATGCCATGCGCATAGGCCGGCTTCTGCGCATTCCAGAGCTCCTGAAAATCCCAGTAGTTCTGAAAAACGTCGCGAATTACCTGCTCCTTACCCGGCAGAAGGCTCAGCAGGTCAACCACAAACATCGTATCCCAGATCCACTGGCCCAAGTATCCCCCGCCCGGACCTATCCAGTTATGCCTCAAAGGTTCTTCCGGCGGAAAAACCTTCCCCAGAATACATTTATCAAAAACCTCCGCCGTCAGCTGGAGAAGCGCTGGATCTTTGGATTGAAACAACTTCTTAATATCAACACTCATATTTTCAGCTTACTTTCCTTCTTGCGTAATTGAAGACTAATCCTCCGGAGACGTCGCTTCAACATGGCGAGAGGGTTACAAAATGGCGTCAATAACGCAAGCGTGGCCAGAAATCGCCCTGTGTCGTCTCCGTGTGCCCCTGATATGAGAAAAGATGACTCAGGTTATCGCCACGCTGTGCGGTGGAAGCATCCCCTGGGTCTGCCCCATCTGCTACGCCGGCAAGGACGTCTTCGACCCGCTGGATTAGGCGCGGATCGTCTTCAGCAACTCCCGCGCCGCCGACTCGGGGTCAGGGGCAGCGGTGATGGCGGTGACGAGGGCAATGACGCGGGCGCCGGCGTTCACCAGGCCGGGAATGTGAGACTGCTTGATGCCCCCCATGACGCTGAAGGGAACGCGGGTGACCTTGGAAACGGTCTTGAGCCCGTCCAACCCCAGGAACGCCCCTTCCCAGACCTTGGTTCCGGTGGGGTATATCGGGCCGATATTGATGTACGAGGCGCCTTCCTGCTGGGCAACCAGTGCCTCCTCAACCGAATGGGTCGAGGCCCCGATGATCAAGTCCGGCGCCAACCGCCGCGCCTCCGGTATGGGAAAATCATCCTGGCCGAGATGGACGCCGTCCGCCCCCACCGCCATCGCGACATCCACCCGGTCATTGATGATCAGCAGCGCCCCGGCGGCGGCCGTCAGCGTCCGGACGTTTTTTGCAAGCTCCACATAATCCCGGATCGGCATCTCCTTCTCGCGCAACTGGACCAGCCGCACCCCGCCCGCCAGCGCCGCCTTTACTATGTCAGGGGTCGTGCGCCCTGCCGAAAGGGGTTGCGAGGTGACGAAATACAGCCCAGCCGCCTGAAAACTGGCCATGCGTTCAGCGTGCAAGGCGGTGTGGGTTTTGGACTCCGGACTCAGGATTCTGGATTTTGGATTCATCTGTAGACTTTATCCCAATTCTTGAATACGGGTTCGAGCCCCTTCGCCCTGAGCATGGCGCAGAACGATTCGATATCACGGTCGTCATTCACGTGGAACTGCCCGTCAAGTGACTCCGCGGCGGCCTGATACCCGCCCACCGTGGTGCGGCTGGCGATGCTCATCTTGTTGACGCCCACGCCCGCCATGCCGTCCCTGAAGCCGGGCGCTTCCCGCGTGGAGAGCACCAGCGGCACATCCGGCATGCAAATGCGGAACGCAAAAATAATCTGGGCGAGATAGCGGTCGCTCACGGGGAACGGCGGGATGTAGCCACCTTCCTGCGGACACACCCTCGGGAAGGAGATCGACACACCGGACTGCCAGTAACGACGCCGCAGCTGCATCGCATGGCGGAACAGGCAGAGGGTATCGAAGCGCGGATCGCTGAGGCCCAGCAAGGCCCCCATGCCCACGGTCCGCATCCCGCCCTCCAGCACGCGGGCCGGGGTCGCGAGGCGGTTGTCATAATCCCGCTTCGGGCCCCACCGGTGCATCTGCTCATACTGGACCGGCTCGTAGGTTTCCTGGTAAATCGTGACCCCGATCGCCCCCGCCCCGGACAGGGAGCGATATTCCTCCGCAGCCATCGGAAACGCCTCAACAGTCACGGCTGCAAAACGTCGCGAGGCTTCAGCGACCGCGTCGCGGAGATAATCCAGGTCCGCATGGGGCGTCCGCTCACCGGTCAACAGCAGCACTTCCTCGAATCCCATCGACTTGATGGCATCCAGTTCGCGGATCATTTCATCGTGCTCCAGGCGGCTGCGCGGCTGCCTGCGGTCGGCGGCAAAGCCACAATAGACGCACCCGCCGGAGCAGTAGTCGGAAAGGTAAAGCGGGATGTAGAGCGTCAGGGTCTGTCCGAAATGGCGCCGCGTCAGCTCACGGGCCCTTACCGCCATGTCCTCGAGCAGCTCCCCGGCGGCAGGCGAGAGTAGTGCGGCGAACTCGGTTTCGCCGGGCTGGGCGGCATTCAGGGCCCGCCGGACATCCGCCGGGGCGGCCGTCCGGGCCAGGGTGAGCCAGGGGGCGGGATCCAGAAAAGATGGAAGTCAGGGGACTGGTGGCCACCGCATGGTCACCCCGCGACATCAGCCCTGCCTGCCGGGCCGCATAGCCGGCCTTGACGGCAATGGCGAAGGCGGCCGCCATGGCTGCGGGATGGCCCGCCGCGGCGATCGCGCTGTTGACGAGCACGGCCGAGCAGCCCATTTCCATCGCGGCTGCGGCCTCGGAAGGGGCACGCAGACCCGCATCCACAATCACAGGGATGCCACTGTCGGCTATGATCAGTTTCACCATTTCGGCGGTCGACAACCCCTGCCCGGTCCCGATGGCCGAGCCCAGCGGCATGACGGCGGCGCAACCGACATCCTCCAGCCGCTTCGCCAGAACCGGATCGGCGGGCATATAGGGAAGGACGATGAACCCGTCCCTGGCCAATTCCCTGGAAGCCTCATAGGTTTCGATCGGGTCCGGCATCAGGTGATGGGGATTCGGGTGGATTTCCACCTTCACGAAGGAGCTCCCGGAGAGTTCGCGCCCCAGTTGGGCGGCACGAACCGCCTCGGCGGCATTCCGCGCGCCGGAGGTATTGGGAACCAGGGTAATCCCCAGCCTGGTAAGCGGTCCCAGCAGATCGTCAGAAGGCCGGTCCCGGTTAAACCGCCGCAACGCAACGGTGACCAGCTCGGCACCCGACGCCTTGATCGCCTCCAGCATGATCTCAACGGAGGAGAATTTTCCCGTCCCCAGTATCAACCGGGACTCGAATTCTTTCCCACCAAGTTTCAACTTGTTCATTTTCATCTCCAGTCCACAAACCCCTTACCCGCCGCCGATAAACGTCAGGATCTCGACCCGATCCCCCTCCCTTAACGCGACATCCTTCCGGTTCAATTTCGGAATGACCCGGTCATTCACCATGATCGCCACGCGTTCCGGGACGATCTCCAGCTCCTTGAGCAACTGGTCCAGCGTACCAGCCCCCGCGAGTTCATGTTGATTGCCATTGACGACGATATTCATAAAAAAAGCGCCTGTCATGAGGCGCTCCCATTAACGATCCCTTCGCCGGCATGACCCGGATCAGGTTCAACGGGTATAATCTCAGCCCCTGCGGGCACCCCATGTCTGGCGCATAATCTATCCCAAACCGCCCTGCCCCGCAATTCAATACAACGGCAAACCCCGGCAATCAGCGGCAGGTCGCGACACACGTGAAAATCCGGTAGTGCAAATCTGCTTCGAATCCATTCGGTGTCTGGCGATAGACTGCACTCATCCCGCCGAATTCTTCCGCCATCACCTCACGTATGCGGGCGATGTCACCGGGATTCAGTGCATACCGCAGGGCGAGATCATCCGAGGTCAGCACTAGCGGAGGCGCTGATATGGTGCCGGCTACTCGCCATCCGGAGACCGCCAAACGCCGGCTCAAGTCATCCACAGAGGGATACCACTTGCGGGTGCGCATATTCCGGTACAGGGCATTGAGGCAGGCCGCGTCGTGTGCGTTGTCAAAGGCGGCGCTCTGGTGCACGAAGTACTCCCCCTCCTTTGCCTGACCGCGGAGATGACCAAGCAAGGGCAGTAAACCGTCTTCCCCGAGATAGTGGAGCACGGAGCGCATGACCAGGCAGAGCCGCTGGTTATCAGCCGCAACATCGCTGCGCCTGAAATCACCAATCGGCAGGTGGACGGAAGCAATGCCCGCCTTGTCCATGAGCTCAAGCTGGGCTTCCGAGCAGTCCACATTGATTAGAGCCGTCGCATCACTGACGCCTTGCGCCGCCAGCTGGGACAACAGGAAGCCTGTTCCCCCACCCAGGTCGACAACGACATCGGCCGGCGATTTAGCCAGAACTCCCATGACGGTATTGACAAGGGGGCGAGCAACCGCGGGATCCGAGAAATATCCCTTGTGAAACGCGCCCCAAAGCTGCCCGTGGACAACTTTTTCTGTTCCGATATGGTCTTCCATCTTACCGGCTCTTCATCCAGACGCCATTATTTCCCGGCCGCCCAGATCACCGCGTTCGCCATGATCTTGCGGATCTCCGGCTGGAAAAAGATCGGGTTGGTCTCGTGTCCGGCCTGCAGGTAGAAGTAGCGGGCCTTGCCCACGTTCCAGCAGTATCCCTGGAGGCTCTCCTCTTTCACGCCGTCCTTGTGGATGTGCGTGCCTCCGAAAGGAGTCTCGGCAGTCGGCGGCGCCACATACGGGTCGCTGTAGCGCTCGTCATTCAAAATGGTGAATTCCCTGGCCACACCCTTGGCGATGGGATGATCGGCCATCATGACCTTGATCACGGTCTCCTTGTTATCGCCCCGGTATGCCGCGAACGAACACGCCGTACCCATAAGCCGCTTGTTGGGTTTCGCGAAGTGCGCCGAGTGCAGCGCGATGAACCCCATGCCCTCTTCCTTGACACGCTTCTCAATCTTGCTCACCAACTCGTCCTTCACATCGCCATGCTTCTTATGGCCCCACCAGACCAGCACGTCAGCCTTGGCAAGCAACGCATCCGGCAAACCCTGATCCGGATCGTTCAGGTTGGCCACCACGACCTCCCACCCCTTCAGCGCCTCCGATGCGCGCAACCCCTCGGCGATCGCCCCGTTAATGTCATTCGGATAGACATTCTTCGGAGCGGTCCCTTCGGACCACACCACCACCGTTTTCTTCGGAGCCGCCATCCCGCTGACCGCAAGCCCCATCATCAACGCCGATATCATGATCTGCTTCATCGCCAAACCTTTCATGTAATTAAGAAAAAACTCCCGCGCAACAACAGGCACGCACTGTAAAGATAGACGCACCCCGGCGTCAACGGGGATCATCGATACGGAGCGGGCAGGCTGATCGCATTCAACAAGCAAGGGAATCGCAAATATCAGACAAACTCAAATCGCCTTGTCGAATGTTGCCAACCTAAGGTATCCCTGAATTGGGGAATTCGGATTCACCACCCGCCGAGTACGGCGAATCGACTGACTCATCGAGCGAAGCTGGCGGGGCCTCAGCCCCGGGAGGGAGTCAAGAAGCAGAAGCCGATTAAGCCGTTCGATTAAGGGTATCCGAGTAAGGGTGGCGATTAAGGGTGGGAATGACAGAGCCCCTTACCCCTACGGAACTGACATGCGCCCCCGTGGATTCCGGGATCGGATAAGAGCTTGAGACACGACCCCTAACCTGCTACAAGATATATGTGACTGACATCGAAAAATACCAGCATAACGCCCGAACCACGGCCGTCCTCATTGATGCAGGAATCGACCTGATGCGCCAAAACCTCAGGCGCCGTCATCCCGGAAACGATGCCGCACAAGTCAGCATCCTTCTCGACGCCTGGCTCTGCCGGCAACAAGACCCTATCCCCGGCGACGTCGCAGGCCTGGTGCACGCCCGGCGCCCGGAATCCCGCCCATGACTCACCTTGAAACACTATTGGGAAAGATCTCTACATTGCTGGCAGCTCAACACCAGCCTTGGGCGTTGGTCGGCGGGCTAGCCGTATCCGTGCGAACCGAACCCCGTTTCACCCGGGATCTGGACCTCGCCGTCGCTGTCTCGGACGATCGTGCGGCAGAGGCACTCCTTCACCAACTTCAAGGAGCTGGATTCCTGGTTTTGGCTACAGTGGAACAAGACGCCACCCATCGTCTTGCCACCGCGCGGTTGGCCGATGCGACGGGGCAACTCCAGGGGCTCATGCTGGACCTGCTCTTCGCGTCCTCCGGAATAGAGCCGGAAATCTGCAGGGATGCCGAGCTCATCGAAGTGTTTCCCTCCGTCTTCGTTCCCGTCGCCCGCCTTCACCATCTGATTGCGCTGAAGATCCTGGCTCGTGATGATCGATCGCGCCCCCAGGACATTGCGGATCTGCGCCAATTAATGATGGCGGCACTTCCCTCCGATCTGCCTCTTGCCAGCGAGGCGGCCCGCCTCATTGAGACCCGGGGGTTCAATCGTTGCCGAAACCTGGTCGAGGCAATCTCTTCGCTATGGCAGGAACTGCACCCCTGACCAGCAGTAGGCAGGAGGGGCGCGAACATCGAACAGTCAACATCGAACTTCCAACTTCGAACGAATGGGGAAGGAAGGGACCATGTTATCTGTTATTGGTTGTCCAGATTCCCTCTTGGAGCGGAATGCGTGAGCATTCCGGCTAGAGGCTTCCGGAATCGTTACCGATTCCGCTCCGAATTCCGAATTGGCGGATCCTTGGAGCGG
>CAZMSS010000055.1:0-14317 GCA_964568965.1 uncultured Verrucomicrobiota bacterium
CAGTACTGCCGCCTGCGCAGCGTGGAGAACGTGGTCCAGGAACTGGAGGACGTCCGCAAGCACTACCCCCTCAAGATCGTCTATTTCCACGATGATCTCTTCATCATGAACCGCGTCTGGCTCAAGCAGTTCGCCGAGGTGTACAGCCAGCGCGTGGGCCTGCCCATGATCTGCTACGTCCGCGCCAACCTGGTGAACGAGGAGGTGGTCCAGTCACTCAAGAAGGCCAACTGCGTCACCATCGCCATGGGCGTCGAGAGCGGCAACGAGGAGCTGCGCAAGCTGGTGCTCAAGCGCGACATGAGCAATGCCAAGATCATCGAGGCGGCGGACCTGTTCCACAAGTACGGCATCTCGATCATGACCCAGAACATGGTCGGCCTGCCCGACGAGACCATCGAAAACGCCTACGAGACCATCCAGGTCAACACCCGGGTGAAGCCGGCCTATGCGTGGGCCTCCATCTTCCAGCCCTACCCCCGCACCGAACTCTACCACTACTGCATTGAGAAGGGGTACCTGGACCCGTCGCACAAGCAGCATGCCTCCTATCAGGTCGAGTCACCGATCAACAAGGGGAAGACCAAGCGCGAGTTTGAGAACCTGCACAAATTCTTCTCGCTGTGCATCGAGTTCCCCTCCCTGATCCCGCTCTCGCGCCGCCTGATCAAGTGGCCGGGCAATATCTTTTTCAACCTGATCTACCGCGGCTTCAAGGGCTACACCCACATTTTCCGCCTGAAGATGAGCAGCGGCGAAATCGGGTTTTTCGTCTACCTGTGGGGCATCATGCTCTACAAGATCCGTTGCGCCATGGGGCGCACGTATTAGCCCCACCGCCCGCAAGGTCATGAGGAGGGTTATTCATGCCTATTTATGAATTTTACTGCCGCAAGTGCAATACGATCTACAACTTCCTGTCGCGAACCATCCAGCCCGACAAGCGGCCGAATTGCCCTCACTGCAAGAAGGTGAAGCTCGATCGACAGGTCTCCCTGTTCGCCCATACCGGCACAGCCAAAGAGGGCCCGGCGGAGGGGGGGGCTGACCTCCCCATCGACGAGTCGAAAATGGAACGTGCCATGGATGCCCTCGCCCGGGAGGCCGACAGCATCAGCGAGGAGGATCCGCGCCAGGCCGCCAACCTCATGCGCAAGTTCTCCAGCATGACCGGCATGGAGCTTGGCGCCGGCATGCAGGAGGCCCTGAACCGGCTCGAGGCCGGCGAGAACCCCGACACCATCGAGGCGGAGCTGGGCGACCGGCTGGAAAAGGAAGACCCGTTCATCCTCCCTGAAAAAGACAAGAAGAGCCGAGCCAAAAGTTCCGCCAGACCTGCCCCGCGCCTCGACAAGACGTTGCACGAAATGTGAAGATTGGAGCCGCTTATGACTGACACCCTCCAGGCTTTGAAAACCGAGAATTTGAATGTTCTCGAGTTGACCCCCCTCGTCACCCCGCACACCCTCAAGTCTGAACTGTCGGCCTCCCCTTCAACACTCCAGCATGTTCTCGAATCCCGCGAGGCGATCCGCAACATCATCTCCGGAACGGATCCCCGCCTCCTGGTGGTTGTCGGCCCCTGCTCCATCCACGATCCCAAGGCGGCCCTGGAGTATGCCGAACGGCTCGCGCGACTGCGGCAGAAAGTCAAGGACCGGTTCCTGATCCTGATGCGGGTCTACTTCGAGAAACCCCGCACCACCATCGGCTGGAAGGGTCTCATCTACGACCCGCACATGGACGGCTCGGCCGATATCGCCTGCGGGCTGCGCGCCGCACGGCGCCTGTTGCTGGACATCAATGCCATGGGGGTCCCGACGGCCACCGAAATGCTCGACCCCATCGTGCCGCAGTACACGGCCGACCTCGTCTCATGGGTGGCGATCGGCGCCCGCACCACCGAATCCCAAACCCACCGCCAGATGGCCAGCGGGCTGTCCATGCCCATCGGATTCAAGAACGGGACCGACGGCAATGTCCAGGTGGCGATCGACGCCATGGAATCCGCCCGCAACCCGCACAGCTTCCTCGGTATTGACGAGGGGGGACAGATTGCCATCGTCCGCACCAGCGGCACCCAATGGGGACACCTGATCCTGCGCGGGGGCAAGGCGGGTCCGAATTATGACGCCTCCAGCATCCAGGATGCCTGCCAGCGGATGACCGCCCGAAACCTGCCCCCGGCCATCATGGTGGACTGCAGCCACGGCAATGCCGGCAAGAAATTCGCCGCCCAGGAGAAGGTCTGGAACGATGTACTTGCCCAGCGGGCCGCCGGCAACCGCGCCATCATCGGCATGCTGGTGGAAAGCAACCTCTTTGAGGGCAGCCAGCCGATCCCCCGCAACCTCGCCGACCTGCGCTACGGCGTTTCCGTCACCGATGAATGCGTCGGCTGGGAGACGACGGAGAGGATGCTTAGGGGGAGGTAGCAGCGGGCAGGGGGCAGCAGGCAGGCACGTCATGCTGAAGCGCTTCAGCATTGGTTATTTCACACTTCATCATTCATCCTTCCTCCTGACCTTGTAGCTCCACCGGCCGGCCAGTCGCACGGGGAGCATGAGGGTGTTCTGGATGTTGGAATACATGTCGGCGGCCATGTAGGAGATGGCCTGCCGCGCCGTGAAGGCGCGGGGATCCTCGATGCCCCTGAGGCTGAGCAGGGCGAAGATCCGGAAGAACATGGACATCAGGAACAGGATGCAGTGATAGGTCATGGGCAGGCCAAGAAAGTCGCCACGCCAGTCCTTGAGCCAACCCGCGAGAAGGCCGCCGAGCAAGCCGCTGGCCGTCCCGGCCGCAGCCACCACCACGCTGTTCAGGGCCACATAGGCCGTGTTGCGCCCGCCCCCCTTTTCCTGCCGCACCAATCCCAACAGGATGTTGTAGGACGCCAGGTCAACCCCCGGCCAGGCAAACGCCGCCACCAGGATTCCCAGGTAGGCCGGCATGACGCTGCCCTCGCGGATCACCACCCAGAGCACGCCGCCATGGATCACGAAAGCGGTGGCGATCATGGCCACCGGCTTGCGGCCCAGCCGGTCTATCATCCGTCCCCAGAACGGCACGGCAAACATGGCGACCAGCACAGGGCAGGTCATCAGCAGGAAGTTGGCCTGGACGTTCGACATGTTGGCGACATCAAAGGCGTACAGCCAGGAGAACTGCCCGATGTAGCCCACGGAAAAAGTCAGCATCGCCGTGAACCCGAGGTAGCGCCTGAAGGACCGGTTCCGGAGCGGTTCCACAAACAGCTGCTTCCACCCGTAATGCTGGTTCTTCTCGTGCCCGCCGAAGTCGGGGATCCGGACAAAGAACAGGATGTCGGCAATGCCGCACACCGCCGCCACGGCCAGCAGCAGGCTCAGTACCCGGCTCAGGGCGAGGCCGCTGACCCCTTCCGCCCAGTCCAGGGCAACGCCCACGGTCACCGTGAGGACCAGGCTCACGAGCTGTCCCGCCTGGGTCCGCCGCGACAGGTACCGGCCCCGGATGCGGGACGGCACAATATCCGACAACCAGGAATACCAGGCCGGCGCGGTTGTGTGCTGGGCCGCCGCCGAGACCAGCATCAGGGTGATCAGTCCCAGCGGGGCGTGATCCGCTGACACCAGCCAGGGAATGGCCGCGATGACCAGCCAGAGAAAGCGGTGAATCAGGTTGGCGACCATGAAGATCCGCTTGCGGTGCCCGTACCGCTCCACGAGGAAGGACGCCGGCAACTGGGCGAAGGCCGCCAGGAACGGGATGGCGGCCAGAATCCCGAATCCAAACTCCGTTACCTGCAGCGACTGGGCATAGCGGGTCAGTGTCGCGCCCGTGGTGATTGACTGCCACGAGGCCCCGAAGATCCACGCGATCAGGATCCGCCGCAACACCTCCCGCCGACCGAATTCACTGGATGGATCGTCAACTTGAGTGGGAATCATGAATCCATTTCCTGTCATCCCGGCCGCTGTTTTTCCAGCGACTTCGCGGCCGACCTCAGGGCGGGCAGGACCATGCGATCCTTCTGCCGATTCAAATAGGCCTTACTGGCAATGATGCGGGAAATCGGCAACGCCTTGAGGGTGATCTTCCCGACCGGGACATCAACTGCCGTTTTGATTTCCTCGTCGAACTCCCCGATTCCATGAACTGTGAGCACAATGTCGAAACAGTCCACGGTCTCACCGGAAAACATGGGGGGATTCAACCCGAACGGGGGCACCAATACGGCCCCAAATTTCTTCAGAGCCTTCCGTATTCCCGGATGATCGATGTTCCGGAACCAGAGATCCACATCCTGGGTTACCATGGGAGCGCCTTGGAGCGCGGCGGCAGATAGCCCGACAACCATGAAGGGCACCTTGTTGCGGGTCAGCTCCCGCAGGAAGGCCACTTCCCTATCGGCGAATATGAGATTTTCGCGCACGGATCAAGGCCTTTCTCAACCGCTCTATGGGGGGCAGCTCCAGATTCATCAGCGTCCTGAACACCACATCCCGGTCACACGCCGGATGCTGTCGGCAGATCTCATCGGTCCTGGCCTGAAGCTCACGGATACGGCGGACCTTGGCGGAATCGTCACTCAGGAAACTGGCGGGACTCACGCCAAGCCGATCCGCCACCCGGCACACGGATTTCGGCAACACGGATTCCTTCCGGGTCATCGCGTAATAAGCCGTCCGGCTGACCCCGGCATCCCGAAGGAGATCCTTAAGCTGGATCCGGCGCTCGCTGCACAATTGCTTCAGTTTTTCCGAACTCAGTCTCATTTTCATAAAGTGCTATATTTTAGCACTTTTGTCAACTTCACCCAATCCAGGCCAATGCCACCGTGGAAACGGTGATGTCGGTCTTGCGGGGACGGATCTGCGTCCGGGTAATCTCGAGCGAGGCGGGATCGCCCCCGGTCTGGATCCGGAGGGTTTCCTGATTGAACTCCTGCTCGAGGGCATCGAGCCGCGCCTGGACCGCCGCCACGCTTTCATCGGCCCGCTGGATGTCGCCGCGTTCCCGCAGGGTCCTGCCGGCCCCGCGCATCGCCGTTGCCGCCCGGCCCATGTTGCCGACGCTCATGGCCTTGCGCCCGAAGAAGGCGCCGAGCACCGTCGCCCCGATCGAAATCGCCGTCTGCATGGCCTGCTGCCCCATCTGTGATTTTTCGGCCGCGACCCGCGCCTCGGCCCGCCGCAACTGCTCCTGCACCGTCGCCAGTTTCGGGGCATAGGTACGGCGAAGCTTCTCGACTTCCACGTCCCGCTTCTCGCGCAGCGACACCGCTAGACGCGCCCGGAAGTCACCTTCCGTCTCGCCCGGCTTCGAAACGGCCTTGAGCGCCTCGCAGGCCAGCAGGTCCAGCGCCACACCCTGGTAGAGCCAGGATTTCAAGGACTTGGCCCACAGCTCGTAATTCTTGGCCCGCAGGGCAGCCGCCGGCAAATCACTGAAGCCCGCCCCGGGGAGCGGCTCGGTATCGAGGGCATCCTCACCGCGCTCCAGCACCTGCGCCGTCTCCCACGCGACATCCGTCCCCGCCGCCGAGAAGGGCGCCACATGGACATAGGGCACCCAGCAATCCACATCGGATTTGGCTTCCACGAAATGCAGCTTGCTCACCGCGACCACACCGGGCCGGTAGAGCTTGGCCGGCCGCGCGCCGACCACGAAGTACTCCGGGACTCCAATCGGAGCGACGGGGCGCGACACCGGTTCGGATGAGCCGGAACCCTGAGCCGGAACGCGAGCCGGCACCGGGGGCGGGGTCGAAGCCACTACCGCGGGAGCCTGCGCCTTGCGTCCTTCCATCACCGACTGGATCTGTCTCGGCGTCATCGGTCCGCGCAGGTACGAGAGCGTCCAGCGGCTCTGGAACAGGACGGGGTGGTCCTCGTGGACGTTGTGCATCAGGAAGGTGCGCTTACCCAACTGTGACATCATGGTCTCCAGCTTCTGGCGGTCGAAGCCGTTCGGGATCGCGCTCTCCAGGCCGTCCATGACCCGCGCCTTGTCGCGGTCCGTCTGGAGCCTGCCGATCAGCCAGGTCCCCGCATTCGCCAGCCCCTTGTAGTCCAGGTCGACGGGATTCTGGGTCGAGAGCACCACGCCGACGCCGAATGCCCGGGCCTGCTTGAGCAGGGTCAGCATCGGCACCTTGGAGGGCGGCATCGCCGAGGGCGGGAAATAGCCGAAGATCTCATCCATGTAGAGCAGCGCCCGCAGGCTGGTTGTGCCCGACTGGGTCCTCATCCAGCTGACCATTTCATTCAGCAGCAGTGTCACCACGAACATCCGCTCCGTGTCGGAGAGGTGCGCGATGGAAATAATGGAAAGCCGGGGCTTGCCCGCCGGCGTGTAGAGCAAGCGCTGGATATCCAGCGGCTCGCCCTCGAGCCAGGTGGAAAATCCGGGCGAGGCCAGCAGGTTGTTCAGCGCCATGGCCAGCTCCAGCCGGTCCTTGGCCGGGTAGAACGTTTCCACATCAAACACCCCCACCTTGTCGAACGGCGGTTTCTGTATGGCGCCGATCAGGGCGGGAATATCGAGACTGCGCCCTGCCCGCCAGGCCTGGTCAAGGATATTGGCCAGCAGGATATGCTCGCGGCTTTTCACCGGGTCGGCGGTAACACCGGCCATGCCCAGCAGTCCTGACACGCAGGCGGTGATCCGGTCGCGCAAGACGGCGGCATCCGCCAGCACTTCCGGCGACGGTGCGGAGAAGGAGCGCAGGACGGAAAGCGGCAGGCCGGCCGTGCTGCCGGGCGTGTAGATCGCCATGTCCACGGCATCCCGGAGCCGGGCAATTCGGGCCGCGTCCTGCCCCCAGTCGGCCAACCCCTTCCGCCAGGTCTCCGCCGTTTTGGCGGCAAAATCTTCCACCGAAAGCCCCTGCCGGGCGGCCTCATCGGGATCCACCCACGGACGGAATTCCGACGGCTGGAGGTTCGGGAAGGTCAGGAGCAGGTTGCCGAGGTCGCCTTTGGGATCAATGATCAGGGCGGGAATACCGTCAATGGCGGCCTCTTCCAGAAGCCCCACACAGAGTCCGGTCTTGCCGCTGCCGGTCATGCCGACGCACACCGCGTGCGTGGTCATGTCCTTGGAATCATAGAGCAGCAGGTTGTCAGTCGCCGCGCCCTTGACGGGATCCACTTCCTTGCCCAAATAGAACACGCCCAGTTTTTCGTAATCCTGCATGAGAGCCTCCCTGAAAAGGCCGCATTCTTGCACCACTTCAGCGTCTTGAACAACTCCAAAAGACACTGGCCGCAATCTCATTTTCCTGCTTCCGCCTCAAGCCGGGAAGATTCACCACCCGCTTCGCTTGCTTTCAATTAACCACAACTCAAGAGGAAGACTTCACCACTGATTTGGGAAATGAGGGAAATCCGGAGAAGAAGAGGAGAATGTTGCGGTATTTTTGTTTTGGGGTACCAAAATCAAAAATCCCGCAACGGTTCTTCCCGGAATATAGGAAAAACTCCATCGGTGCGAAGCGCCTCAAGACCGGTTCCCTGATTCATCGGGATGGTGTGACGCGATTCTTGCATGTGGTGTACTCGCCACGCGCAAGAATCGCGTCACATTTTCTTCTTCCCCTTGTCCTGAACTTGCCGAGGGGTCCTGATTTCCCCCATTTCCCAAATCAGTGGTTAAAATCTTTCCGACTTGTGGTTAATTGAAAGCAAGCGAAGCGGGTGGTGATCTGTATTATGTATGGTCATTTGAGAGACACTACCGTAGCGTCCCGGCAATTCGGCGGTTGGCGCGGGGCATGGGGTATTCGGACAGGGCGGAGGGCGTAATCCACTTGAGTTCCACCGAGGCCTTGGGGCGGGCCCGGCCGGAGACCCAGTCGCACCGGAATGCTGTCATGGTGATCTTGAAGTGGGAATAGGCATGCTTCACGGTGGCATAGGGCATCCCCACCCGCACAGCGAGCCCCGTCTCCTCCGAGATCTCGCGAAGCGCCGTCTGCTCCAGCGTTTCGCCTTTCTTCTGCTTGCCCCCGGGAAATTCCCACAGGCCGCCCAGCATCTGGTTCTCTGCCCGGCGTGCGATCAGGATCCGACCCCGCTTCCAGATGACGCCGACGGCGATCCGGTAATGAGGAACTTTCGCGGCCTTTTCGACGACCGGGAGTTCATCCGTCCGCTTCGTCCTGAAGGCCACGCAGTGCCGCGACAGGAGGCACTGGCTGCACTGCGGATTCCGGGGCTTGCAAACCAGGGCGCCGGTTTCCATCATCGCCTGATTGAAGTGCGACGGGTTGACTGTTCGAATGAGCGGCGTCAACCGGGTCCGGACATCATCCGCCAGCGCTTTGTCGCGCATCGGCGTGTCGATCCCCCACAGCCGGCTGCACACCCGCAGGACGTTGCCGTCCACCGAGGGCACCGGCTCACCAAACGCGATACTGGCGATGGCGGCGGCGGTATAGGCCCCGATCCCCGGCAGCTCGCGCAATCCTGCGGCCGTCCGGGGTGGTATTCCCCCGTGTTTTTCCAGGATCAGACGCGCCGCCTGATGGAGATTCCGGGCGCGGGAATAGTACCCCAACCCCTCCCACAACCTCAGGACTTCCTGGAGATCGGCCAATGCCAGCGCTTCAAAGGATGGAAACCGCGCAATGAACCGGTCGAAATACGGGATCACCGTCACCACCTGCGTTTGCTGGAGCATGATCTCGCTGATCCAGACCTTGTACGGCGAGGGGTCGCTCCGCCACGGCATGGGCCGGTGTTCCCGTTCAAACCAGCGGACCAGTTGGCGCGGCCAGGGCACCGTCAGGTTGTTCTCACGCTTGGACATAACTGAAATTATGGCATACTCTGCGGCAAACAAGGAGGGTGATGTTATGAAAATGCAGGTGGCAGTCATAACCGGGGGCGCGCAGGGCATCGGCAAAGCCATGGTTCGCCAGTTTCTGCGTGACGGGTATTCGGTCGTTATCGCCGATGCGGATGAGGAAGCCGGCCGGGAAACCGCGTCTGAATACGCCGCGCTTGGCCCCCTCCGCTTTGTCCTGACCGACGTGGCCTCCGAGACTGATGTCGCCCGCCTGACGACGGACACCGTGGCCTCCTTCGGTGGTGTCACCGTGCTGGTCAATAATGCCGCCATCGCCTGCAACCGGCCGATCTGCGACCTCACTCTGGCAGACTGGAATCGCGTCCTGGGCGTCAATCTCACCGGGCCCTGGCTCTGCGCCAAACACTTCGCGCCCTCCCTGCGACTGACCCGCGGCACGATCATCAACATCGCCTCCACCCGCGCCCTGATGTCCGAGCCCCACACCGAAGCCTACTCCGCCACCAAGGGCGGCATCGTGGCCCTGACCCATGCCCTGGCCGCCAGTCTCGCCCCGGATATCCGCGTAAACTGCATCAGCCCCGGCTGGATCGAAACCGAATCATGGCGCAAGTCGAGCGCCCGGACCACTCCCACCCTCACGGCCGCCGATCACCAGCAGCACTGGGCCGGACGCGTGGGACATCCCGACGATATCGCCCAGCTTGCCGTCCACCTCGCCTCTGATAAGGGCGGATTCATCACCGGCTCCAATTTCGTGATCGACGGGGGCATGACCCGGAAGATGATCTACGTGTAAGTTTTCCGAGGATTCTTCCTTGATGATCTACTGCCATTCTGACATTTTCATTTTATGAACCCTTCGCCCATGAAACCCATCTTCCTGAGCCTTTTTTTCGCCGCCTCTCTCTCCTTGAATGCGGAGGAGATCTTTCCCAAGCCCGGCTGGACCGACAAACCCAACCCCCTTGCTTCCCGCGACGCCGTTCCGGGCGGGGAACTGACAGCCTTCGGGTTCCAATCCCCCAAGAGCTTCAACTACTATCTCGACAACAACTCCTTCAGCGCCGACCTCTTCAGCGCCCTCTACGAGTCCCTGCTCACGCTCAACCCGCTCTCCCCCGACTATGAGCCCGGCCTCGCGGAAAAATGGTCCATTTCCGACGACAAGCGCACCTTCACGTTCTGGCTGAACCCGAAGGCCCGCTGGAGCGACGGGCGGCCCATCACCGCCGCGGACATCAAATGGACGTTCGACACCATCATGAACCCCGCCAACCTCACCGGCCCGCACAAGGTTGGCCTCGAGAAGTTCACCAGCCCCGTTGTGGTCGACGACCAGTGCATCCGCTTCACCACCACCGAGGTGCACTGGCGCAACCTGGGCGCCGTGGGATCCCTGCAGATCCTCCCCCGCCACGCCTTTGAGAAGCTCGATTTCAACAAGGTGAACTTCGAGTTCCCCGTGGTCTCCGGGCCATACCGGCTGGGCACCATCCGGGAGGGGATCTCCGTCACCCTCGAGCGGCGCGCCGACTGGTGGAACCGTAACGCCGCCGCCTCGCGCGGGACCGCCAACTTCCAGACCCTGAAATTCAAGTTCTTTGAATCCCAGGAAACCGCCTTTGAAGCCTTTAAGAAGGGTGAACTCGACCTGTTCCCGATCTACATGGCCAGGCTTTGGATGAACGAAACCAGCGGGGACAAATTCTCCCGCAACTGGATCATCCGCCAGAAGATATCCAACTACGACCCCATCGGGTTCCAGGGGTTTGCCATGAACATGCGTCGCCCCCCTTTTGATGATGTCCGCGTCCGTAAGGCGCTCTGCCACCTGGTCAACCGCGAGCGCATGAACGCCACGCTGATGTACAACCAGTATTTCCTGCACCGGTCCTATTTCGAGGATCTTTACGACAAGGCGCATGCATGCCCGAATCCCCTGACGGCGTTTGACAAGGACCAGGCGCGGCGGCTCCTCGCCGAGGCGGGATGGAAAGCCAACCCGGCCACAGGGCTTCTGGAGAAAGGCGGACATCCCTTCCGGTTCCGCTTCCTCGAGCGCGATTCCTCCGCCGGGAAATTCTTGTCCATTGTCGCCGAGGACCTGCGCGACGTGGGAATTGACATGCAGATCGACTCCAAGGACCAGGCCGCCTGGACCCGCGACATGGATGAATTCAACTTCGACATGACCTGGGCCGCCTTTGGCTCATCGCTGTTCAAGGACCCGGAGGGCATGTGGTCCTCGCGCGAAGCCGACCGCAAGTGCGGCACCAACATCACCGGATTCAAGGACAAGACGGTGGATGAACTCATTGAGCGGCAGAAACCGATGTTTGACGTCGCGGCCCGCCACGCCCTCTGCCGGGAGATCGACCGGATCGCGTTCAACCAGTACCCCTACGTCCTCCTCTGGAACATCAACTACAAGCGCCTGGTCTATTGGAACAAATTCGGCACCCCGTCCACCATCCTCGGGAAATTCAACAATGAGAGCGGCGCCTATTGGTACTGGTGGTACGACGCGGATGCCGCCGACGACCTGAAGAATGCCATGGGGAAAAACCTTCCCCTCCCTCGCCATCCCGCGGAGGTCAGCTTTGATGCGGCGTTCACCACGCCCGCGGAGTGAACGGCGTCGGGAACTTATTTCAGCAGGCAATTCTCACGGGTAATCTGACAGCTGCGCTCCGTGTATTGATGAAACTCAATCCGCACCCCGGCGGGGTCCGTCGTCCACATCTGCCAGCTGTGGTCCGCTCCGAGCGTTTTCGGCGTCACCTCGAATCCGTTCTCGACCAGTCGCCTGCCGACCGGATCCAGGTCGTCGACCTCGAGGCAGAAATGCTGGATGGGGCTGATCGCCTTGGCATCGATCTTGTCACGCTGGAAAATCTCGATGAACAATCCCGGCGACACTTCCAGGTAGAACCCGACCACTTGATCCTTGCAAACAAAATCAAACGTCTTCCTGAATCCCAGTCCCTTGCAGTAGAACCGTTCCGCCGCGGCTAGATCCGTGGCAGCCAAACACACATGAGCCAAACCCTTGATCATGACGCACTCCCCTTCGTGTCGAACAAATCCACGCCCTCACCCCGGCGCGAGCCGGAATCCGCGCTGATGCGCTCAAGCATCCCGACATTGCACCACGGTCACTTTTCCGTTGTTCATCGCGGCTCCCCCTGACCGGCTGGGTCAAGGAAAAGACTGATCTCGGTAAGGGCCGGACATACCGGGCTTTCCAGAACCCTGAAGCGCAGCCTCCTCGTGGTGCAGGTCGCGCTCCGGACCAGGCAACGGTTCCCGATGGCGGTACCGCGATGATACTCCTGCCAAGCACCAGCCTGATCGATATCGAGCGCGAAGCGGTCGATACGCTGCCCGAGCGGCAGGAACTCCCGGAGGCTCACGACATTGAAGGTTACCGCCTCCGGGAATTCCAGCACAACCTCCGCCGCGGGCGCATGGTCATCGGTCGCCCAATAGGTGCCGGGGCTGTTATCAACAAGGTTTCCCGGGGAAAACCGGGGACTATTGCCACGGGTGTTATTGGCCGTGACGCGCGCCCCCTGCGCGAGGTTGCGGCCAAAGATCTCATTAAGCCGCTGGCGGAATCCTGCCAGGCTCCTCACATCGTTCTCATGGAGTTGCCCCCGCCGGTCGGGCGGCAGGTTCAACAGGAAGGAAGCGCCCCGGCCCACGGACTTGAAGTAGAGGTCGAGCAGGTTCGCCGGGCTTCGCACCCGGTCGTCTTCCGAGGGATGATAAAACCAGCCGGGACGGATGGAGACGTCGCACTCCGCCGGCAACCAGGTGTCACCTTTCCGGTAGCCCTGGTTCAGCATCTCCTCGTCGGAAGCCCAGGCCTTGACCATGTCGGCCTCGACGCCCGTGGCCCACTGCTCCCCGCCAAACCCCGGGTAGAGGGAGGCGGTCGAGAGCGTTGACCAGCACGGGTCGCCAGCGATTCCCTGCTCGTTGCCGACCCAGCGCACATCAGGGCCCGCATCGCTGAACATGACGGCCCGGGGCTGGTTGCGGCGCACGATCTGCCATGTGTTATCCCAGTCATAGTAGGAGCGCCGGTCAATCTGCCGCGTCTCGCGGGCGCCGCCGTAGTAGCCGTCCCCTCCATTGGCACCATCGAACCAGACCTCGAAGAGTTCGCCGTACAGGGTCGTCAACTCATTCAGTTGATTCTTGTAGTACTCCACATAGGCTGGGCGGCCATAGTCCGCATGGTTGCGGTCCCAGGGCGAGAGATAGACACCGAACCGGATCCCGTGCCGCCGGCAGGCGTCGGCTATCTCGCGCACGACATCGCCCTTCCCGTCGCGCCACGGGCTGTGCTTCACCGAGTTCTCCGTGTATTTCGACGGCCAGAGACAGAACCCGTCATGATGCTTGCAGGTCAGGATCAACCCGGCCATGCCCCCGGCAGCCGCCGCCATGACAATCTGGTCCGCATCAAAGGCGGTGGGAGCGAAGATCTCCGGCCGTTCATCCCCGTAACCCCACTCCTTGTCCGTAAACGTGTTTACCGAGAAGTGCAGGAAGCCGTAGAATTCGTGCTGATGCCAGCTCAGTTGGCGTTCGGCGGGAACCGGTCCGAAGGGTTCCGGCGCAACCGGTTCCGGAGACGTTTTTGTCCGCGTTTCTTTCATGTTTCAATCGGGAACTATTTCGGCATCTCGCGTGTCACGACCTTGTCGGCCGGCATGTCTTCGGGCTTCGGCGGTGGCAGCGTGACCTTGCCGGTGGCGGCCCACTCGGCGCCACGGGCCAGGGTAACCTGGAAGCCGACACCGGACATCGACCGCGTGTCGTGGCCGAGCACCGTATGGAATACACGGCCCTTACCGTAGTTGATCACCATCAGGATCGGCTCATTCTTGCCGGTCCCCGCCTTGTCAGGCGCGGAAAACGCCGTGGCAATCACGGTGAGGTTCGTTGCCGGACCACGCATCTTGGCGTACAACTCGTCGCTGGCGTGCTTCCACTGGGGCGGCAGCCCCTTCAGGATCGGGTGTGCCGCACGCGTTTCGACAACGAACTCATGATTCGCGCCGTGCGTGCCACCACTGCCGGGCGATTCATCCCGCACGATCTTGCCATCCTGCCAGTACAGCATCGGCCCCGACTTCTCATTGCGACCACCCCAGCCGCCGACGCCGATCATCTCGTCGTATTCAGCCCAGCCGCCGAATGCGTTGTCGGCAGCATGGACGATAACCAGTCCGCCGCCTTTACGAACGTACTCGACGAACGATTTACGCACAGCTTCCGGCCAGTTCTGGCCGTTGTAGTTGTCAACCACCACGTCATAGCCCTGGAACTTCGGCTGCCACTCGTTGCCGATCGCGCCGGAAGGCGCCGTGGACACATCGACGGTGAACCGGCCGGTCTCCTCAAGCGCCCACTTCATGACAGGCGTCGTGGTTTTCCAGTTGTGATTGTTCTGGCCATCAATGATCAGCGCTTTCAGTTTGTCCGCCGCCTGGAGCGTCGAACAGAC
>CAZMSS010000056.1:0-4729 GCA_964568965.1 uncultured Verrucomicrobiota bacterium
CCGACGACCTGCGCATTACGAATGCGCTGCTCTACCAGCTGAGCTATGTTGGCTTTTTGAGAAAACGGGCTAAACCATATCGAAATCTGGCCAGCTGTCAACTCCGGCGTCTGACCGCTATTTGTACCCTTGCTCCACCTTGGCGGCAACGTCGCGGTAGCCGATGTCGAGCTGGTAGATCTGCTTGAAGCAGTCCATGGCTTCCGCCCGGCGGTCCACGAGTTCGAACAGCAGGCCCAATTCGTAGATGACCATTTTCTTGGTGTCGTCCATCACGGGCAGTTCCGAGGCCGCCCGCTGGAGCTGCTCGATCGCCATGTCGTACTGCTGCTTGGACTTGAAGCACATCCCGATGTAATGCAGCGAGTTGATCCGCCGTTGCGCGTTGCGCTGGGACGACTGGAACTGCTGGATGGCCTCGTTGATCTTGCCCTGCTGGAACAACAGCACGCCAAAATCGTACTTGATCTGCAGGTCGTTGGGGTACCGCGTCACGCGATCGAGCAGGTCGTTGAAGAGGAAGATATCCTTGTCCTTCGTCTTGGCCTCCGCCATGGCGTTCATCCCCGCGGCCTTCGCCTTGGCGATTTCCTCGTCGAAGATCTGCAGGCGGATGGCGCTGATGGTCTGGTCGATCTGCGGGTCGCGGCCACCGGTCACGTTTTGCGTCTCCTGCAGGACGTTGATGGCCTCGGTGTACATCTTGTTCGCGGAGTACAGGTTGGCCAGGGCGCGCCGGTAATTAATGTTCCCCGGCTCCCGCTGGATCCGGGCCTTGTTCTCCTCGATCATCAGGGTGATGTCGTTCTTGTCCACCACCGCCTTGGACTCCCGCGCCAGCATGTCCGCTTCCTTGCGGTCCTTGATCATGTCGGTGAACTTGGTGCCCTTGGTGCCGACCTTCTCCCAGCCGTCCTTGCTCATGCTGTCGATAGCCATGGCATCCTTGAGCAGCTTGAGCGCCGCGCTGTCGTTGGGCTTGAGTTCGCAGAGCGTCTCGAAGCACTCACGGCCCAGGCGTGGCTGGTCGGTGGCCATGTACAGCTTGCCCAGCTGCTCCAGGACGTCGGATTCATGGGGGTAGTGGTCGAGGGCCAGGGACAGGGTCTGGATGGCGATCTCGGGCTCTCCCGCAGCCTGGGCGGCCTTGTTGAGCAACTTGATGTGGTTAAGGTTGAGCGGGTCGTTACGCAGCAGTTTCTCGATCGCAGCGATGGCCTGCATCGGCTTGGTTTTCACCAGAGACTGCGCCTTGATCATCGAGGAGAGGCCGGTGAGGCTGGAAATCAGGTGCGCCATCTGGCCGCCCCCCTTGGCCTTAAACTGCTTGATTTCCGCTGCCCGCAGGAATTTGCGGGCATTGTGGAAGTTCGGCTCAAGCTCCAGGCATGCCGCGAACATGTCTATGGCATAATCCAGGTTTCCACGCTCCATGGCCACAAAACCACGGTTGAACATATCCTTCGTCTTTTGTGGAACCTGTTCCAGTGTAACTTCAGCCATTGCTCGTGCCCCTTGCGTGCTCTAGTCGCGGTTTGGTGTCAGATCGCTTGACATCCTCTCACCTCGTATATCAAAGTGCCCCGATCACGGCTATAAAAAATCACATGAACAGGGACTTCAAGAAGACGGGGTGGGCATTATGGCTGGCTGGCGTGCTTATAAGCCTTGCCACGCCCGCCCAGGCGCTCGTCTTCCGGGGGTTGGGGCTGAATGAGGTCATGGCCTCGTACGGTTTCGGAACCCCTTCCGAATACGGCAAGAGTGCCGTGTACCGGAGCCGCACCGCCACGGTCATCTTCGAGGCGGACAGCCGTCGTGTCGTGGTCAACGGCCTGTCTGTCTACCTCAATCGCAGCGTTCTGAAGGGGGTTGGCAACTGGGTGATCAGCCCCGTCGACGCGGTGGATACCATCGGGGCCATGCTCCTGCCCTCCCGTGCCCTGCGCAAGGAATCCTATGCCCTCGTCGTGCTCGATCCCGGCCACGGGGGAACCGATCCCGGCGCGAACGGCGGGGCGTCCCGTGATGAGAAGCGCTACACCCTTGATATCGCCAAGCGGGTGAGGGCGCGGCTGAGGGATAACGAGGTTCGGGTCATGATGACGCGGGAACGCGACCAGGCCATGACGCTGGATGAACGCTGCTGGCGCAGCGACCGGTATGGCGCCGACGTTTTTGTCAGCATCCACCTGAACGCGTCCCGTGATCGCTCGACGTCAGGGGTTGAGACCTACATCGTGCCGGCTCCGGGTTATCCAACGACAGCGGAAGCGGAGCGCCATGTGGTCGCCTCCCGGACCCGGAACTGTCCCGGGAACAAGCATGATGGTGCCAATGCCGTGCTGGCCCAGTATCTCCACAAGGGGCTTGTGGCCCACACGGGCGCCGCCGACCGGGGCATCCGCCGCGCGCGGTTTTACGTGATCCGGAACGCCAATTCCACCGCGGCGCTCGTGGAGTGCGGTTTCCTGTCCAACAGCCGCGAGATGTCAAAAATTGACGATGCTGCCTACCGCGACCGTATCGCCGAGGGGATTGCCCGGGGAATCCTCACCTACCTCAGCCGCGTCCGCACCCAGCACCTGCCGCCCGTGAAGAGCATGTAGGAGTCAGGGGGCAGTGGGCAGCCTCCGCCGCCAAGGCTATGGAGGCCAGGGTGGGCAGGGGGCAGTAAGATTTAATAGTGAAGAGGAGGTTTTGTCGGGCCTTTTCTTTTCCTGCTGCCAACTGCCAACGGCTCACTGCCTGCTGTCCCGGGGACGCCGGCGGCGGACCGCAGTTCCTTGATCTGGTCGCGCAGCATCGCCGCACGCTCGAACTCGAGGGATTCGGCGGCCTCCAGCATTTCGGCCTCCATTTCGCGCAGGGTGGTGTAAATATCCGTTTCCACGCCGCCTTCCTTCGCCACCAGGGCTTCAATCTCCTTCGCCTTGTATTCAAGCACCAGGCCCTCCTGGATGCTCTTCTGGATGCTTTTGGGCGTGATATGGTTGACCCGGTTGTACTCGAGCTGCTTCTTCCGCCGCGCCTCGGTCACCGCGATCATGCGCTTCATCGAGTCCGTGATCTTGTCGGCATAAAGGATGACCTTGCCGTCCAAATGCCGCGCCGCCCGGCCCGCCGTCTGGATCAGCGACGTCTCGGAGCGCAGGAAACCCTCCTTGTCGGCGTCCAGCACCGCCACCAGCGACACTTCGGGCAGGTCGAGCCCCTCGCGGAGCAGGTTGATGCCGATCAGGCAGTCGAAATCGGCTTTGCGCAGGCTGCGCAGGATCTCCACCCGTTCGATGGCGTCGATGTCGGAATGCAGGTAGCGGGCCTTGACCCCCACCGATTTCAGGTATTCCGACAGGTCCTCCGCCGTGCGCTTGGTCAGGGTGGTGACCAGCACCCGCTCGCCTTTTAAGGCATGGGAGCGGATTTCTTCCATCACGTCGTCAATCTGGTTGGCCAGCGGGCGGACCATCACCGGTGGGTCCACCAGTCCCGTGGGACGGATCAATTGGGGAATGACGCGGGGCGAGAGCTGCCGCTCAAGCGGACCAGGGGTTGCGGAGGTGAAGATCACCGGCCCGACAGACCCCATGAACTCCTCGAAGTTCAGCGGACGGTTATCCTTGGCGGAGGGCAGGCGGAAGCCATGCTCCACGAGGACGGTCTTGCGGGCCTGGTCGCCGTTGAACATGCCCCGGATCTGGGGGAGGGTGACGTGCGACTCGTCTATGATGGTCAGGAACTCACCCTGGAAATAATTCAGCAGCGTGGCCGGTTTCTCGCCGGGCTTCCGCCCGCCCAGGTGGCGTGAATAATTCTCGATCCCGGAGCAGATGCCGATCTCCTTGAGCATCTCCATGTCATACATGGTCCGCATCTTGATCCGCTGTGCCTCGAGCAGTTTCCCGTTCGCCTCGAACCAGCGGACACGTTCGGTCATTTCCTCGATGATGGCGGCGATGGAGGCCTCGATCTTGTCGTAGGGCATCACGAAATGGGTCGCGGGCGAGATGACGACATGTTCCAGCGTCCCCTCGGTGTGGCCGCTGACGACGTCAAACGTCCGGGCGCGTTCCAGCAGGTCGCCGAAGAAATCCAGCCGGATCCCCTTGGTGGTGTAGGAGGGGAAGACGTCCACCGTGTCGCCCCGCACCCTGAAGGTACCCGGCTCGGGGGCGTAGTCATTGCGGGTGTACTGGATATCCACCAGCTTCCTGAGGAGCTCGTCGCGGTCCACGGTGTTGCCGACGCGCGCATCGACGACCATCTGGCGATAGTCGTCCGGGGAGCCGAGGCCGTAGATGCAGGAGACCGACGCCACGATGATGACGTCCTCCCGGCAGAGCAGGGAGTTGGTGGCCGACAGCCGGAGCCGCTCGATCTCCTTGTTGATGGAGGAGTCCTTCTCGATGAAGGTGTCGGTTTGCGGGATGTAGGCTTCGGGCTGATAGTAGTCGTAGTAGCTGACGAAATATTCCACCGCATTATCAGGGAAGAAGCTCTTGAGCTCGGAGTAAAGCTGGGCCGCCAGGGTTTTGTTATGGGAGACCACCAGCGTCGGGCGCCCGTAGCGGGCGATGACATTGGCCATGGTGAAGGTTTTTCCCGACCCCGTCACCCCCTCCAGGATCTGGAACCGTTCGCTGCCGGGCTTCAACCCCCTGCACAACGCCTCAATCGCCTCCGGCTGATCGCCAGTGGGCTTGTAGGGAGACTGTAATTTGAAGTTGGA
>CAZMSS010000056.1:4829-12231 GCA_964568965.1 uncultured Verrucomicrobiota bacterium
CTAAAGCGCCAGCATCCGCTCCAGGCATAACCTCGCATCCGGGATGAGGGCCGATGGCACTTTCACGAGGTTCCGGTCCGGCCAGTCCTTCAGGATCCGCAGCAGGTTCTGTTCATTGGTTTTCGCCATGTTCGGGCAGAACGAGCCCTTCAGCATCCTGATGGTCAGGCGATCCTTGTGCTCTTCCGCCAGCCGTTTCACCAGTTGCGATTCCGTGCCGATCACGATGGTCGAACCGGCCGGGGCGGCCTGGACATACTTGATGATCTGCGCGGTCGAGCCATGGGCGTCCACCATGCGGACAATCTCCTTCGGTGTCTCGGGGTGGACAATGATTCTCGCCCCCGGCCAGTTCGCCCGCGCGGCCTGGACATCCGCCACCGTGAAATTGACATGGATGGGGCAGTAGCCGCCCCAGACCAGGACGCGGACATCCTTGAGGGCTTCCGCGGTCAGGCCGCCGTCCGGCTTCTGGTAGTCATAAACCGCGGTCTGTTCGTCCGGGATCCCCAGGTCGTGCGCGCTGTTGACGCCCAGGTGGATGTCGGGGAGAAAGAAGATTTTCTTTCCCTGGTCGAACGCCCACTGGAAGACCTTCGGGGCGTTGCTGGAGGTGCAGGCGCTGCCGCCGGCGCGGCCGCAGAACGCCTTGATGCGGGCCGTGCTGTTCACGTAGACCACCGGTAGCCAGGCGTCGCCCTGCCGGCGCAGGAACGACCAGGCCTTTTCCACCTGGTAGTCGTCGGCCATGTTCGCCATGGGGCAGCCGGCGCCGGGCTCGGGCATATAGACACGTTGGTCCGGCGTGGTGAGGATGTCGGCCGACTCCGCCATGAAATGGACGCCGCAGAAGACAATGCGCTCGGCCCGGCTGGCGGCGGCCTTGCGGGCGAGTTCCAGCGAGTCCCCGGTCACATCCGCATGGGCCAGCACGGAGGGGCTCTGGTAGTGGTGTCCCAGGATCATCAGGCGCGCGCCCCATTCCCGGCGGATGGCTTCGATATCACGGAAGGTGTCAGTCATGTTTTTTCTCCGGTCGACATCATAACAAGAAAAATGGATAGAGGGTTGCAAAAAAATCAGGGTTTGCGTATAGTCCCCGCCCGATTCAGATGAAGACGTACCTGTAGCTCAATTGGACAGAGCATCTGACTACGGATCAGAAGGTTGCAGGTTCAACTCCTGCCAGGTACGCCACTTTTTCGCTCCTGCAAACTCTGGTGAATGCCCGGTACATATTCATTTTCCGGCATCCAGGACACCCAGCCCTTACCTCGGCGCCGAATCCGCCTGCCCAATGAACCTCGGCCGCGGATTTGGGTTAGTGTATAAAACGATTGGAAAAACCCGTCCGTAAAACTAGGATGCCCGTGAATCTTAACCAAGAGGGCTTTTGGCTGCCAAGCCTCAGCCCTGGGTGTATCAGGAGGGACGACGATGAAGGGAATCATTCTGGCGGGAGGCTCCGGGACGCGGCTGTTTCCCTTGACCAAGGCGGTGAGCAAGCAGTTGCTGCCCATTTATGACAAGCCGATGATCTATTATCCGCTGTCGGTGCTGATGCTGGCCGGTATCGACGAGATCCTTGTCATCAGCACCCCCCATGACCTGCCCTTGTTCCGTGAACTGCTGGGTGATGGGAGTCAACTGGGGATCAAGCTCTCCTATGCCGAACAGCCGAAGCCGGAGGGATTGGCCCAGGCCTTTATCATCGGACGCGAGTTTGTGGGGAAAAGTCCGGTGGCCTTGATCCTGGGCGACAACATTTTCTACGGGCACAATTTCTCGGCCGTCCTGAAGGAGGCCAGCGAGTTGACGAAGGGGGCCCTGATTTTCGCCTACCCGGTGGCCGATCCCGAACGCTACGGGGTCATTGAGTTCGATGCGTCCGGCCGGGCGCTTTCCCTGGAGGAGAAGCCCGAGCGGCCCAAGTCCAAGTTTGCCATTCCCGGCCTGTATTTCTACGACAACCGGGTGATCGAGATTGCCGCCAATCTCAAGCCGTCCCCGCGGGGCGAGTTGGAGATTACCGACATCAACCTGGCCTACCTGAGGGCGGGGGAGCTGAGGGTTCATTCCCTTGGACGGGGGTTTGCGTGGCTGGACACCGGCACGCATGACTCGATGTATCATGCCGCCAGTTTTGTCCAGACTGTCCAGGTTCGGCAGGGCTTCAAGATGGCCTGTATCGAGGAAATTGCCTTTTCGCTTGGGTACATCACCCGTGACCAGTTGAAGGCGCTTGGGCAGGCGATGGCCAAGAATGAGTACGGCCAGTACCTCATGCGCATGGCGGAGGAATCCTGACCATGGCGCTGCAGGTCATTGCGCAGGAGATTCCGGAGGTCAAACTGGTCATTCCCGACGTCTTCGGCGATTCCCGGGGGTTTTTCCAGGAGACCTTCCGGGCGGAGAAGTATCGTGATGCCGGCATTGGGGTGACCTTTGTTCAGGATAACTGGTCCCGGTCGGTGAAGGGTACGCTGCGCGGCCTGCACTACCAGTTGCCGAACCCCCAGGACAAGCTGGTATGGGTGGTTCGGGGTGAAATCTACGATGTGGCCGTGGATGTCCGGCTCGGGTCGCCGACATTCGGGAAGTGGGTGGCGGCCATCCTGTCCGAGGCCAACCACCATCAATTTTTCGTGCCCGCCGGTTTCGCGCACGGCTTCTGCGTGCTGAGCGACGAGGCGGACTTCATGTACAAGTGCAGCACGATGTATTCCCCGAAGGACGAGAAGGGGATCCTGTGGTCCGATCCGGACCTGGCGATACCGTGGCCGGTCACGGCCCCGATCCTTTCGAAGCGGGATACGACGCTGAAGGCGCTGGCCGCGATGTCGTCCGATGAACTGCCGTGATGATCAAGATGGATTCTGAAGCCCTCTATAGGACCCTGGAGCAACGGGTGGGCCGGGCGCACCTGGTGCACCGGCTCTATGAACAGACCCATTGGGTGGACCATGTGGTGGGGCACGGGCTGACCTACTTCCATATTGAAAACATGCTTTGGCTTCACTGGTTCATCCGGCTTGGGCTGAAGCTGACGGGGCTGTACGGGCGGGGGCAGCGCAATGCACTGGGCGCGGAGGTGCGCCGGAACCGCGTGGAAATCCGGGGGCTGGCGCCCGCCTTTGACGGGTTCACCATCCTGCATCTTTCGGATCTTCATCTGGATATCAATCCCGACATGGCTGGCGTCATTGCGGCGGCGGTGGCGCCCCTGCAGTATGACCTGTGTGTCATTACCGGGGACTACCGGTCGCGGACCCATGGTCCGCATACCCCTGTCCTGGAGGCGATGGCCCGCCTTCGTCCGGCCTTGCGGGGAGAGGTGTATGCGGTACTGGGCAATCATGACTTCATTGAGATGGTGCCCCCTCTGGAGGCGATGGGGTATCGCCTGCTCATGAACGAATCCGTCATTTTGCGGCGGGGCGAGTCATCGCTTTGTGTGGCCGGGGTGGATGACCCGCATTTCTATGAGACCGACAATGTGCAGAAGGCGGCGGGGCAGCTGGAGCACGGAGTGCCCTCCGTATTGCTGGCGCATTCCCCTGAAATCTACCGCAAGGCGGCGGCCTGCGGCTTTGATCTCCTGCTGTGCGGACACACCCACGGGGGGCAGATCTGCCTTCCTGGCGGCATCCCGGTGATCATCAATGCCAGGGTTCCCTTGCGGATGGTGAAGCGTGCCTGGCGTCACCGGCGCATGCAGGGCTACACCTCGGTTGGCGCCGGCAGCTCCGGGATCGACGTCCGGTTCTGGTGCCCGCCCGAGGTCACCCTGCACCGGCTGGTCCCTGCGCCAGAGGGTATCTGAACTCCCCGTAACCTCCGCCCCCCGCAGAGGGCTTTCAAATCCCACAACTCAAGAGGAAGACTTCACCACTGATTTGGGAAATGAGGGAAATCCCCGCTTCGCCAAGGCTACACAGGGCAGGCCAGAGAAGAACAGGAGAATGTTGCGGTATTTTTGTTTTGGGGTACCAAAATCAAAAATCCCGCAACGGTTCTTTCAAGAATATGGGAAAAACTCCATCGGTGCGAAGCGCCTCAAAACCGGTTCCCTGATTCACCGGGATGGTGTGACGCGATCCTTGCGTGTGGTGTACTCGCCACACGCAAGGATCGCGTCACATTCTCTTCTTCCCTCTGATTTCCCCCATTTACCAAATCAGTGGTGAAACTCTTTCTACTCCAGGTCCGTCCGCGGTTTGAAGAACCGGTCCTGGATCTTCTCCATGTAGAGGTAGATGCCGGGCGTCACGAACAGGGTGACGACCTGGGCGAAGATCATGCCGCCGACCACCACAAGTCCGAGCGGGATGCGGCTGGAGGCGTCCGCGCCGTAGCCGTACGCGATCGGGACAGCGCCCAGGATGGCGCACAGGCCGGTCATCAGGATCGGGCGGAACCGGACCACGCAGGCATCATGGATGGCGTCATAGCTGTTCATCCCCTCCGCCTTGCGCTGCAGGGCGAAGTCAACCATCAGGATTCCGTTCTTGGTAATCAGGCCGAGCAGCACGAATACCCCGATATAGGCATAGAGCGAGAGCTGGCTGTTGGTGCCGTAAAACGCGAGGGAGGGGAATATCTGCCCCAGTTTCTCCACCGAAAAGAGAGTGAAGAACCCGCCGAACAAGGCCACGGGGAGGGTGGTCAGGATGGTGAAGGGGTGGATGTAGCTCTCGTAGAGGATTCCCAGCACGATGTATTTCAGGAAGATGGCGATGAGCAGCAGGACCCCGAGGCTGGCGATGGATTTCTGGAACTCCAGGGCGTCCCCCACAAACCGGCCGTGCACGCCGGCGGGAAGAAGTGCGGCGGCCTTTTTCTCCACCTCGGCGGTGACAACTCCCAGCGGGACGCCGGGCCAGGCGCTGAAGGAAACCGTGGCGACCTCATGCTGCTGGGCATGGGGGACGTTCTGGGGGCCGGCTTCCTCGGTCCATTTGATCACGGACTTGAGCGGAACCAGGGAGCCGGTTGTTCCGGACCGCAAGTACAGAAGTCCCAGGTTGTCGGGGAGGCGCTGGCTGGATTTCTGGATCTCGGGAATGATCTGGTATTGATCCTGGTCGGTGGTGAATTGGGTTACATAGCCGCCGGCGAAGGACAGGGCCAGTGCCTGCTCGATCGAGGTGGCGGTGATGCCCAGCGCCGAGGCCCGGTCGCGGTCGATGTCGACTGTCAGCTTCGGCATCGTGAGTTTGACGCTGTTCTGGAACGCGAAGGGGATGAGGAATCCAATCTGCCGCAATTGCCGCTCGAGATCCAGTCCCGCCTTGTAAACGGAATCCCGGTCGAGGCCGGTCAGCATGTAGCTGTAGTCGGCACCCACGGCGGTGGGATCGCCGCCGGAGCTGATCTTGAGGACGGGCATGGCCTTCAGGCCGCAGATGCCGTCGGGGATGGCGGCCAGTTGCATCATGAACTTCCCGGCGATCTGGTCGATGGGAAGCTTGCGTTCCTGCGGCGGTTTCAGGCGGATGAAGACAAAGCCCATGCTCTGGTCAGCGCCGGGCATCATGCCTGTGACACTGCCGCACTTCAGGACGTTCGGGTCTTTCTTGACCACCGCGGTGACCTTTGCCTGGTAGGCCTGCATCTGCTCAGTCGAGGCGCCCTGGGGCATGATCATGGCGCCGAAGATAAAGCTGCTGTCACCCGGGGGGAGGAATGTTTTGGGCAGGAGGAAATAGAGCACCCCGGCGCCCACGATGCAGAAGACCCAGGCGACGAGAGCGATCCATTTGTGGCGGAGTTGGAAGTGAAGCGCACGGCTGTACTGTCGCACGATGCCGGCGATGAACGACGTGATAGATCTCTGGATGCGGTTGGGCTCTTTTTCGTGGTGAAGCATGCGCGCGCACATCATGGGGGAGAGCGTCAGCGCCAGAACGGTCGAGACGATGATGGCGAAGATGACGGTCAGCGCGAATTCGCGCAGGTTCCGCCCGACGGCCCCGGTCATGAACACCAGCGGCAGGAACACGATGATGAGGGCCGCGCTGGTGGAGATGACGGTGAAGGAGATTTCCTTCATGCTCTTCAGGGCGGCCGGAATGGGTTTCATTCCCGCCTCCAGGTGGCGGACGGTGTTTTCGAGCACGACGATGGCGTCATCCACCAGGAATCCGACCGCCAGGATGATGCCCATGAGCGACAGGGTGTCGAGGTTGAAGCCGGCAGGGAGCATGAGGGCACAGGTGCCCAGCAGCGAGATCGGTAGCACGATGCTCGGCACCACGGTTTCCCGGATCCGGCCCAGGAAGAAAAAGATCACCATCACGACCATGACCAGGGCGATCAACACGGTGACCTGGACGTCGTGGAGCGATTCCCGGATGGGGCCTGCGCCGTTGAACATCGTCTCTATGTTCACGGTGGAGGGGAGCTCCTTGCGGGCCTCGTCGAGGGCTTCCGTGACTTTGTCGGCCACGGCAACCGTGTTGGCGCCGCTGACACGGGATAGGCGCATGACCACGCATTTTTCGTAATCCTGCCCCTCGGGCGGGCTGTAGCGGATGTTGACCAGGTCATTGGCAATGCTGTCCACGCAACGGGCCACGTCTTTCAAGCGGACCGGATTGCCCTGGCGGGTGGCGATGATCAGTTCTTCGTATTGGGCGGCGGAGCGCAGTTGTCCTTGCGGTTCAATGGTGTAGGTGCGCGAGGTCCCGTTCAGGCTACCGCCGGGGATGTTGACGGTGCCCGCCTTCAGCGCCAGGGCAAGTTCATCCACGCCGATCTGGTAGGCGGCCAGTTTGGCGGGATCGAACTGGATACGCACCGCGCGCTTGGAGCCGAAGGCCTCAACCTTTGACACGCCCTCGACCATGCTGAGTTTCCGGGCGACGACATGGTTGGCGTAGTCATACAGCTCCCCGTGCGGCATGGTTTCGGAATACAGCATCAGGTAGTAGATCGGCGAATCCGAGGGGTTGAATTTCTGGTAGGTGGGCGGGCTGGGGAGGTCCTTCGGCAGGTTGTTCTGGGCCCTGGTGATCGCGGCCTGGACGTCCGGCGCCACCAGATCCACATTACGGTTCAGGCTGAAGGTGAGGGTGATGGTGGTGAAACCCTGCTTGTTGTCGGAATACATGAACTGCAGGCCGTTCACCTGGGTGAACTCGTTCTCGAGCGGGGTGGCCACGGCGGAGGCCATGGTGGCGGGGCTGGCGCCGGGATAGGCCACCGTGACCTGGATCACCGGATAATCCACTGTGGGCAGGCTGTTGACAGGGAGTTTGAAATACGCCCAAACGCCGCCGACCACCAGCAATACCGTGATCAGGATGGTCATCACCGGTCGCCGGATAAAAGGTTCAGAAAAAGTCATGGTGTTCTCCCGTTAAGTCGAGTGTTCGGTATTCGGTATTCGGTATTCAGTGTT
>CAZMSS010000056.1:12331-14164 GCA_964568965.1 uncultured Verrucomicrobiota bacterium
AGTGTTCAGTTTTTTCTGAATACTGAACACTGAATACTCCTATTTCTTTACCTTTTCCGCATCCATCACCGTGGCGCCGGGGTACAGAGTAAGTTGGCCAAGTGTGATCACCGTCTCGCCCTCGGCGACGCCGGACGTGATTTGGATGAGGTTATTGTCCCGGATACCGGTGGTCACCGGGCGCAGGGATACGGAGTTGTTGGTGCCGGTCACGTAGAGATAGGATCCATTTTTGCCGAACTGGACAGCGCTTTCGGGGACCATGATGGCATCGGCAACGGTGTCGACAATGATGCGGAGTGTCACAAACTGGTTGGCCCAGAGTTTGAGGTCCGGATTCGGGACCTCGCCGCGCAGAAGCAGGGTGCCGGAGGAGGGGTTCACGGCGTTGTCCATGAACGAAAGTGTGCCGGCGAAGCGATTGGTATCGCCCTGCGGCGTCACTTCGACCGGAATGGATCCCGCGGCCATGGCGCGGCGGATTGCCGGGAGGTATTGTTCCGAGACCGTGCAGTCCAAGCGCAGCGGGTTATAACTGCGGATGTTGATCAGGCGGGTCATTCCCGCGGCCGCAAGGTTCCCGGCATCCAGGTAGCGCTTTGAGCACAGTCCGGCAAGCGGGGCGGTCAGGGTACAGCGGGACAGGTTGAGGCGGGCCTGATCCACGGCGGCTTCGTCCATCTTGAGCTGGGATTCCAGTGAGGTTACCCGCGTCTTCAGGATATCGAAGTTGTCCTGGGAGATGAGTCGCTTTTCAAGCAGCAGCTGGTTGCGCTGCAGGGTGGCGCGGGCCAATTCGAGATTGGAGTGGTCGACGGCGAGCATAGCCTCCGCCTGCTGAACCCGCATCCGGTAGTCGCTCGGGTCTATTTGGAAGAGCGGTTGGCCGTTGGTCACCACGGCACCCTCCTGGACAAAGATGGTCTGCACCACGCCGGAGACCTGCGGTACAATGTCCACGTTTTCGCGGTCCTGCGTGGTGCCGTAAGCCGTGATCACCACGGACGCGGGCATTTTGAGTGCCGGCGCCAGTCTCACCATGGCCGGCGGACGGGCGGGGGGCGCTCCCTTTTTTCCGCAGGCGCTGGCGCCCAGGGCCAGCATGCTGATCATAAAAAGCCTTCCCGAAAGCTGAAGTGTCGTATTCATGTGTTACCGATTCTCCCTTGAGTCCTTGTTGTCCTTACTGTCTATTGAATGCCATTCCACCCTTTTCGATCAGTCCCGTCGCATGAGCCAGGTTCGCCAGGGCGGTGAAGACATCCTGTCTGGCCGCGACCTGCTGGCTGCGGGCCTGCGCCAGTTGGTTCTCGGCATTCAGCAGGTCGAGGATGGTTTTCACCCCGGCCTGATAGCTGTCCAGAGCCATGTCCACGGAGGCCGCGGCGCTTTTCAGGGCGAGGGTACTGAACTGGTGCTTCCTTAGGGCGGTTTCGTAAGTCTGGAACCGGGCCCAGATCTCGGCGCTGGCGGCCAGTTCAGCCTGCTTGAGTTGGGCGCGGAAAGCCTCTGCCTGGGCCTCGGCGGTGCGGATGGAGCTCAGGGTCTGGAGGCCGTCGAACAGGTTCCATTTCAGGCTGAGTCCGCCCGTGTAGGCCCAGTCGCTGGCCTGGGTGTCGCGGTTTCTCTCTCCGTAAAGCTCATAATAATCCCGGCTTGCGGAGGCGTTGGCATAGAGGGAGGGCCAGCGTGAGGCGCGGGCCACCTTGATGGCTGCCTCCCGTGCGGCGAGCGAGGCCCTTACGGCAGAGAGATCGGGCCGGCGCGCCAGGGCCTCGTCGGTGAGGCGCTTCACATCCTGCCCGCTGAGCGCTGTCTCTTATACACATCTCC
>CAZMSS010000057.1:0-13960 GCA_964568965.1 uncultured Verrucomicrobiota bacterium
AGATTTCTGCCTGTCTCGTGGGCTCGGAGATGTGTATAAGAGACAGCTTGCACCCCGCCCCTTCTTGTGTTACGTTTCCTAGGTTTTTTTGACAGAAAGAGCAGGAATCCATGAGTGTCCGGGTCCGTTTTGCACCAAGCCCTACGGGGCAGGTTCACATAGGAAATATTCGCGCCGCCATCTTCAACTGGCTGTATGCCCGTCATAACGGCGGCAAATTCCTCCTTCGCATCGAGGATACCGACCGCGAACGCTCCACCCCTGAAGCGGTCCAGACCATTCTGGGCGCCATGGAATGGCTTGGCCTGACCTACGACGAAGCCCCCCTCTACCAGTCCACCCAGCATGCCCGGCACCGTGAGGCCGCCGAACAGCTGCTCGCCGCGGGCAAAGCCTACAAGGAGGACAAGGGTGGCACCGGCCAGGGCGAATGCATCATCTTCCGGATGCCCGGGACCGACATGGGCTTCCATGACGAGATCAAGGGAGACCTGCTCAAGAAGGCCGAGGACATGAAGGATTTCGTCATCGTGCGCTCCGACGGGTTCCCGGTCTTCCACCTCGCCAACGTGGTGGACGACATCACGCAGGGCATCACCCACATCATCCGCGGCGACGACCATGTGGAAAATACCTTCCGCCACGTAGCGCTCTATCAGGCGCTCGGAGCCCCCGTCCCCCGTTACGCCCATCTCCCAATGATCGTCAATGCGCAGGGCAAACCCTACTCCAAGCGTGACGGGGCCGCCTATGTCGGGCAGTTCCGCGACATGGGCTACTCGGCCGACGCCCTGTTCAATTACCTCACCCTCCTCGGCTGGTCACCCGGCGAGGATCGTGAAAAGATGACCCGTGACGAGATCATCGCCGCCTTCACCCTCGACCGGATCAAGAGCAGCCCCGCCCAGATGGATATCCGGAAATTGACCCACATGAACGGGCTCTATCTGACCGAACTGCCCCTTGATGTTTTCGCCGAAGGAGTACGCCGGCACCTCACCAAGCTGGACTGGGGACAGTCCCTGGACGAGACCCTTTTCAAAAATGTCTGCCGCCTGATGCAGTCTCGCACCCCCCTCTTCACCCAGTCTGAAAGCTGGAAGTACTTCTTCGTGGATCCGATCGATTACGATGAAAAGGCGGTCCACAAGACTCTCGGCAAGGAGGGCGTCAAGGCCGCCCTTGAGACGATCCGGGACAATCTGGCCGGATGTGATTTCTCCGAGGCCGGTATCCAGCAGGCAATCCGGAAGGCCGAAGCCACCCTGGGCAGCGGCGAGGGCAAGCTCAACCAGCCCCTCCGCATCGCCGTCACCGGCGCCGCAACCGGCGCCGGCATCTATGAAACCCTCGCCGTGCTGGGACGGGACCGTTCAATGTCCCGGCTGGAAAATACCCTGAAGACAAAGTTTGGAGCCCCCCATGACCACACCTGAAGCCACGCCCTCCTCCGATTTCGTCCGCGACATCATCAGCGAGGATCTCGCCTCGGGAAAACACAAGCGCATTGTCACCCGCTTCCCTCCCGAGCCCAACGGCTACCTGCACATCGGGCACGCCAAGGCCATCTGCATCGACTTCGGGACCGCCCTTGAGTTCGGCGGCGAGTGCCACCTGCGCATGGACGACACCAATCCCGCCAAGGAGACGATGGAGTATGTGGAAAGCATCAAGAACGACGTCCGCTGGCTCGGCTTCGACTGGGGCGAACATTTCTATTTCTCGGCCGATTATTTCGAAACCATGTATGAATGCGCCCGCACCCTGATCAGGAAGGGAAAGGCCTACGTATGTGAACTGACCCTGGAGCAGTGGAAGGATTACCGCGGCATCCCCACACAGCCCGGCAAGGAAAGCGCCTCCCGCAACCGTCCGGTGGAGGAGAGTCTCGATCTGTTCGCACGGATGCGTGCCGGGGAATTCCCCGACGGCACCCTTTGTGTGAGGGCCAAAATCGACATGGCCTCACCCAACCTGCACCTGCGCGACCCCGTCATCTACCGGATCATGCGCGCCCATCATTACCGGTCAGGCGACAAGTGGTGTATCTACCCCACCTACGACTTCGCCCACCCCATTGAGGACGCGTTGGAGAAGATCACCCACTCCCTCTGCACGCTGGAGTTCGAGGTGCACCGCCCGCTCTACGACTGGTTCATCGAGGCCCTTGAGTTCGATACCAAACCCCGCCAGATCGAGTTCTCGCGCCTGAATGTCACCTACACGGTCATGAGCAAGCGGAAGCTTCTTGAACTGGTCCGCGATGGCCATGTCACGGGCTGGGACGATCCCCGCATGCCGACCCTTGCCGGACTGCGCCGCCGCGGCTTCACCCCCGAGTCCATCCGGAACTTCTGCAAACGGGTCGGCGTGACCAAGTTCGACGGCTTCACCGACATCGCCGTGCTGGAACACTGCCTTCGCGAGGAGTTGAACCAGAGTGCCCCCCGTGCCATGGCCGTTCTGGATCCCGTCAAGGTGGTCATCGAAAACTATCCTGCCGGACAGGTGGAATGGGTCGAGGCCATCAACAACCCCGAGGATCCCGCCGCGGGAACGCGCCAGGTTCCCTTCTCCCGCGAGCTCTACATTGAGCGGGATGATTTCCGGGAAGAAGCCGTGAAGAAGTATTTCCGTCTGGCTCCGGGCAAGGAAGTACGCCTGCGCTACGGCTATTTCATCACCTGCACCAGCTTCACCAAGGATCCCGCTACCGGCGAGGTTACCGAAATCCGCTGCACGTATGATCCCGCCACCAAGGGGGGTAACGCCCCGGATGGGCGGAAGGTCAAGGGCACCATCCACTGGGTGGCCGCCTCGCATGCGGTCCCGGCCGAGATCCGGCTCTATGACCGCCTGTTCAAGGCCGAACATCCCGAGGACGTGCCCGAGGGCGTGGATTACAAGTCCAACCTGAACACCGACTCCCTTAAAATCGCCCGGGCCATGGTGGAACCGATGCCGGCAGACTCAGTTGCGGGAACCCGCTTCCAGTTCGAACGCAAAGGCTACTTCATCGCCGACAGCAAGGACCACCGGAAGGGGTCCCCCGTCTTCAACCAGATTGTCCCGCTCAAGGATTCGTGGGTCAAATCTGCGGACTTCACGGGTTGAGGGGGGCCTCGGAGGCCGGGTAGTAACCGGCCTCCATGAGGGCAATGGTTCCGAGCAGGCCGCCCCAGTAATAAAAGGAGTCGCCCCCCATTTTCCCCTCCGCAACCGTTTCGTCGCCGGTTTCGGCATTGTAGTTCTCCATCACGTGACCGTGGGCGGTCCAGTTCTTGAGCAGAAGCGCCTTGGACTTCGCAACCAGATCCCGCCGCGCCCCGTCCTGGCCAGTGCGGCGCAGGCTGATGTAGGTCAGGAAATTCATCGGACCCCAGACCCGGCCACGCCAGTAACTCTGCTCTGGATACGCCGGATCGTTACGGGCAATCGAGGGAAGCATCCACTCACCCCAGAATTCCGAGGGATTGTAGAAATGGTCCCGGATCATGCGCTCCGCCTGCGCCGGCGTGGCCGCCTGCGCCAGGAGAGGATAGAAATTCGTCGGGGAGATACGGCGGCTCAATTCGCCGGTGTCCACACGCTTGTTCAGGAACAGACCGAACTGCTCATCCCATAACTCCGCCGACATGGCGGCCCGGACGGTGGCGGCCCGCTGGCGAAGCTCCGCGGCATCCGCGGTGTGCCCCAGCTCAAGGGCGATATCAGCCAGCGCATCACAGTCGGCGACGTACAAGCCATTGAGCCCCACGTCCCACATCTGCAGCACATGCCGCTCCTTGTCATAGGGCACATCATCATACATCGGGGAATTATCCAAACCCGATTCCAGCGAGGCGCCCAGGCGTTCGTTCACCCCGGTCGTTTCCCAGTGGGCATCATAGACCGGCTCGTAGGGCGAGGATCCCCAGGACAGCAGGTTGCCGTTGTTCCGGCGCGCCGCCCACCACCACCGGTTCCACCTCAACAGGTTCGGATAGACCTCCTCAAGGAACCAGCGGGCCCGGTGGCCGCGGTAGATTTCCCGGCAGACCCAGGCGCCAACGGGCGGCTCGGACCGGTCCCGGCTGGCAAACCCGCAGGCTTGGGCAAAGTTTGGAACCAGTCCCGCCTCGGTGATTTCATTGGTGATGGCAATCGCGTTGGCCATGGCCAAGTCCGGATTGTCGATGGCCAGCATGTAGGCGGCGAAGTAGGTGTCCCACTCAAACAGGACCCAGCCATGCCGGCTGCACCAGGTACGGGCCACCGGGGTGATGACACGATTCTTGACGGGGTCATATATGGTATTCCAGGCAAGCACCGCGCGGGCGGCTCGATAGACTTCGGCCAACTCGCCATACTTCGCCACGCGCTTCTCCTCGGCCGTTCGCTGACGCTCAAGGATCGCCCCGATCTCCGCCACGCTCCGCGCCCGGCCCGTGCTCAATCCGACCGGGACATCAAGGGGAAGTGCCAGATAGGGCGACAGCGCCCAGATACACCCCTCCACCGCAGGGATCGCCGTGGTAAAAAGATCGACCCGGCGTGAACCGGTTTCACCACGCATGACTTCGCCATCCCATCGCCAGGAGCCCGGCCGGCTCCAGAGGAACCCGCATTCCACCACAAGCTTGGCCGGTTTTTTCTGCATGGCAAGCGGAGTCACCAGAGCAATCCAGTCATCGCCATCGAGCCCGGTTTGTACCCGCAACCGGATACCTTCCCACGTGAGCGTCAAGTCCGTGTAGGCCCCGTCATACGATCGAAGGCCCGGAACCACATCGACCGGTCCCTTCAGGATCTCCCTCAGATGTTGCCCCCCGCGATATTCCTTGAAGCCGAGGTTGATGACCAGTCCCTCCGGCATGAGGACGTGAGCGAGCATGTTCTTCACATACCATGTATTCCAACCACTCAGCAGTCTGTCCGTCATTTTCCGGTATTCGGTCATATCACTTCTCCCTCCCTGTGTTTCTCAAACTGGCAGGGTCGGAATAATCCATCAAACCCTGCCGAATGGCAATAGCGTAAGGCATCCTGCGATGGCTTCTGCTGAGTCTACTACTTGAACCGGAGGTGCTTTTCGATACGTGGTGCCGTCAGCCGCCGCCAAGCCTTCCGAAAATCCTGCCGCGCTCCCTGATGACGCCGGGCGACCAGGGTTCGCAACTCATCCGGCGGCTTCTTCATGGTTGCTATCAGACCCCCCTGAATGATCGCATCGTGCCAGTCTCCCAACGCGTCGGCGACGCGTTTCAGGCGGTGCGCCAGTTTACGAACCTGCCAACCCAGCAATGGCCCTGAAAACTCTGCTAGATACCTGGCTCGCCGGCAACGGCGACGCAGGGCATGGACTTCCTCGTCTGTTTTAAGGGCAGGCAATTCCCCCTCGTGAACGATATGCACCGTCGCCCGACACAGCTTTCTGGCGAGGAAACGCCCGGCACCCTGGCCACAAGGCTCACCCGGCCAATGCCCAGCACAGAACTCCTGCGCCTCCCGGAAAGGCGCCTGGGCCAGGATGCGGGCGAGCGCCCGTACCCGTGACTCGCAGGAGGCCTCCGCCCTCCTGATACAAAGGTCCCAATCGGATGAAAGCGGAACCTTTCTCCCACGAACGCTCCGCTTCAACAGGCCAAGCCACACCTGGGCATCCCTGACAGGCCCCAAGCGGCGATTCAACAGCTGGAGACGCCTCCGGAGTCGCTTCGCCCGCGTCACCGGCAACACGTCGCTTAAGACCCGCAGGGCAGTTCGAAAACGCCGGATGGATACTCTCAGGTCATGGATGGCCCGGACGCTGCCGAACCGGGTGGCCCGGGCGGCATTCAGCTTCATCGCACGAAGCTGCATGAGCAGGATCTTCCGGGCCAGTTCGGCGGCCAAATCCGCATCGCATGGCAACTGACTGGATGGCTTGCACCGTTTGGGCCTGGATGGGGAGGACATGGAATTCTCCTTCAACACCCGCTCTGCTTCACACTACTTCACAAGCAACTTGCGGATCGACTGAAGTTCCCGCCGCTGAGCCGGACCGACTGCAGGATAACTCATATTCAGTCCCTTGAGCGTATCGAGAACGACTTTGGAAACAATGAGCCGTGCATTCTTCTTGTCGTCGGCCGGCACGATGTACCAGGGGGCGTGCTTCGTGCTGGTTTCACCCAGACAATCCTCATAGGCCTTCATGTAATCCTTCCAGCGCGTTCGTTCCGCAATGTCGGCCGGGCTGAATTTCCAGTTCTTGTCCGGATCATCAATGCGCGCCAGAAGCCGTTTTCGCTGCTCATCCTTGGAGAGATGCAGAAAGAACTTGAGAATGCGGGTCCCGTTGCGGTGGAGATGCCGCTCGAAGTCCGCAATGGAGCGGTATCGGTCCCGCCAGACCGTCTTGTCATCCAGCAGTTCCGCCGGAAGCCCCTGGTTGTGCAGGATCTCGGGATGAACCTTAACGACCAGAACCTCCTCGTAATAGGAGCGGTTGAAGATACCGATCCGGCCACGCTCGGGGAGACATCGACTGGCACGCCACAGGAAATCATGCTTCAGTTCCTCGGAGCTGGGCTGCTTGAAGCTGTATACCTGACAGCCCTGCGGGTTGACACCCGACATCACATGCCGGATTGTCCCATCCTTGCCGGCGGCATCCATGGCCTGAAAAATCAGCAGCAGCGAATACTGCTGGGATGCATAATGAAGATTCTGAAGGGTGCTGAGTTCCGCGATGGTGTCCTCACGCAGTTTCTGGTACTGCGACTTTGACTTGCAGAAGGGCTTCACCCTCGTCGGCCACTTGTCGAGCCTGACCTTCCCGCCCTCCTCCACTCGAAAATCATTGGGACTGATATTCATTCGCTTCCTTTCGAAAAAAGCGACCGGTGATTCCCCGCCCACAAACAGTGTTCGGATCACTTCTTTACCTCAGGATAGACCGGACGCCGCGGGGAAGCAAGTTCCCCGGCATGGAGGTGATGATGAATAGAAGGCGCCCGGATTTGCGCTTCGATTTGCGCTTCTATATTCTGTAAAAAACAGTATTGTATTGGTTTAGTAGCACATTCCACAAATAAGGCCTTTCGCCATGGACATCAAGAAACGCATCCGCGACGCTCAAGCCAAAATCATCAACAACCTGATTGCCTGCGAGTCACTTATCGCTGAACTTTACGAGGCGTTCGCAAAGGCAGACCCGGAACTGTCGAAATTCTGGCAGGATATCGCAGACGAGGAAAAAGATCACGCCAAACAGCTCGCATCCCTGATCCACCTTCTGGACAAGGGCGCCATTTTCCGGGAGATCGGGCGGTTTGATGCCGTAATTGTCGCGCCCGTCATGAATCTGGCAAATAAGGAACTGCAAGCCGCGCACCTCACCCCGCCATCCCGCCTCCATGCGCTCCAGGTCGCCCTCAACCTGGAATCATCGGTTTTTGATGCACACTTCTACAAGATCGTGCATTCCGATTCACCCGAATACCAGGCGACTGCCAGCAAACTTGAGACGGATACGCAGAAGCATATTGAGGTCGTGCGCAACAAGATACTCGCGTTACAGGCAATACCGGACTGATCCATGGTCCTTGGTCATAATGAGAAAATACAGGGAAAAAAGGGGAAACACATGAATCTTGAAACGATCAAAACCGCCGGGCGCGGAAAAAGATTCGGCTATGCTCCGGCATCGATGGCACTCTGCCTGTGTCTTGCCACGGGAGCAGCCAGGGCCGGGAATGCAAACATACCGTACTATACTGAAGATCAGATCTATCAGTTCTCTCCCGACCCCTCGCGCGAGGAAATCATCTTCGGCAATGTCGGCGTCTCCGGGTTGCTTGTCAATTTTCACAAGGGCGTGGTAACCACGGTCGACAAGACCCTGCCGGCCACCCCGGCGGCGGGCAAATTCAAGAGCGGCCAGATAATCACCGGCGTCAATGGAACAAAGTTGATCGGCAAAAATCCAATTGTCATCCTGGGATCAGCCCTGACCAAGGCAGAAGGCTCTGACGGCGTACTGGTTTTTGATGTCAAGGACGATGAACAGGCGCCGGAGAAACAAGTCAAGATTACCATCCCCGTGCTTGGTGCCTATAGCGACACCTGGCCGCTTAAGTGCCAGAAATCAAAAAAAATCATACAAAGCGCGGCCGCGTTCTATTCAACGGACAAAACCTTCAAAACCGAGTTTTTCAAAGAGAAGGGGATCGGCGGTGCTCTGGCCTGCCTGTTTCTGCTCTCGACGGGGGACGATCAGTACTTGCCGTTCGTAAAGGAATACTTCGGGCAGTTCCTCCCTGATGTCTCGAAGATCGGGGACATCACGTGGAACAACGGCTACAACGGCATCGCCTGCGCGGAATACTACCTGCGCACCGGCGACAAGTCGGTGCTTCCGATTCTCCAGTACTACTGCGACGATGCCCGGTTGCGCCAGGGTTTCGATTGCGGATGGGGTCACTGGGGGAAATGCCCGGGGCCCCGTTACGTTGCCGGGGGACTGATGAACCCGGCCGGCGCGCAGGTTCTGACCACTCTCCTGCTGGCCAAGGAGTGCGGCGTCAATGTTGATGAGAAAACCCTTCTGAACGCACTCCGTTACTTCTACCGCTTTGTCGGGCACGGGACGGTTCCGTACGGGGACCACCGGAGCGAGGGGGGGATCGGCTCGAACGGAAAAGATGGCATGATCGCCGCCACCATGCACGTGGCCTCCTGCGCCCAGGGTGATGTGTCGATCTACAACCGAGCCAAGCAGCACCTGAGCATGTCCATGATTGTCAGTTACCCCGACCTCGTGTGCGGGCATGCCGATGATGGACGCGGTGATGTAATCTGGCGCGGAATAGGTTCCTCGTACATCCTCGACGTGAAGCCGGCGGAGTACCACACGGCCATGAACAGCCTGGAATGGTATTACGACCTGTGCCGCCGCCCTGACGGCAGTCTCGGGATGTCAGTTAATCATAACTTTGACGAAGCCGGCTCCGGCGCCGGGGTGGCGCTGGCCTATACCGCGCCACTGAAAACGTTGCGGATCACCGGAGCCCCGCCCTCGAAATATGCCAGGCAATTCACTTTGCCCGGCCACCTCTGGGGCAACAAGGCTGACGAGGCCTTCCTGTCGCTTGAAAAGAACCCCCAGTATGCAAAGTATGGCAAGCCCGAACCGATCCATATTCCCTATCACAAATTCGGTTCCGCCTATGCCAGACCGAAGGCGGATTTCAAGGACGTTCCCAGGGATGAAATAATTAAGAACGTCTATCATGACCGCTATGTCATCCGGACCCAGGCGGCAAAAGCCTTGTGTCAGGTCGGCGATTTCGGCGCGCTGGAAGCCATGCTCGACGATCCCGACCCCCGTGTCCGGCGGGCCGCGCTTGACGGCATGATCGACTACAATTACTGGTTCGGAATGGGATCCCGGCCGATGGAGACGAAAAACCTGTCCCCGAAAATGATTGCCGCGATCCGGAAAATGCTGAGCGACCCGCACGAGGCGTTGTGGGTGGTCGATGGCGCCTTGACGGCCATGAATATCGCCCCGGCTGAAACAATCAATGAAAACCTGCCGATCATCATGCCCTGGCTGAAGCACGAGGACTGGTGGCTACGGGAATCGGCGTTCATGGCGCTGCTGGGAATGAGGAAGGATGAGCCGCTCTTCCTGAAGGTGCTTCCCGCGATGCTGGAGATGGTCACCCGTGAATATCACACCATGCCGCGCGAAAGGTGCCTGAACGCGCTGGGGCACTTCCTGAACGGCAAAACGGCGGCGAGCCCGGCCGGCAAACAGATCCTGAAAGGACTGCTGAAGGCCGTTGAGAACACGGAGATCAGGCCTGACCGCGAAAGCTACCTCCTCTCCGCCGAGGGGGCCTATAACACCATGGCGACAATCAAAACCTATTTGAGGAACTCGCCCGAGACGGGCTTGCAGACAGCGGAGATGATGGGAAAACGATTCTCCTCACTGGGGGCCCAGGATCTGGTCAGCCTCATTGGCAGTCCCAATTCCAACCATGAGGGGCAGCCTTACGGACTGTACACCACGCTGGAGCGATTGGACCCCGGGCAACGCGAGAAACTGGTCAACATGCTCGTCACTGATTATCGCTTCGCACTGCTGAAGAAATTCCAACCGGAAGCCGAAAACAGTTACATGGTGCTGGATACAATTGATGATTTGATCCAGCTCAAGAGCACGAATTCAGCCTGGCAGGCTTTGGGCAGCACCAAACCTGCCGACCAGGACTGGCACTACATGTCATTCGATCCGCTACCGAAGGATAAAATGCATCCCCGTGAAAAAAAGCGCTTCCGCAACGTAACCCTGCCGGACGGTCTGGAAAAGTGGTCTCAGCCGGACTTTGACGACAGCCACTGGAAGACCGGCCGGGCCCCTATCGGCATTGGTGTATGCAAGCGCAACGGAAGCATGCCATTCCAGAACCGGTCAGAGTGGGGTAACGGCGAATTCCTCCTCATGAGGGCAACCTTCACAGTGGAAGACTTAGGCTATGACTACATCCGGATCAGGGCGTTGACGAAGCAAGGGTATGATCTTTACCTTAACGGCCGGAAAATCCAAACATATGAATGGTGGAAAGACACACCGCACTATATGTCCATCATGCTGGGCCCCAAGGAACTTGCCCTCCTGAAGAAGGGCCGGAATGTCCTCGCCGCCTACTGTAATGCTGAATACCTGACAGGCGAAACACTTGGTCAGTTCGACGTGTTCCTTGAAGGCGTAAGGATAGCCGACCTCAGCAAGTAGCGCCATCCTCTGCGCTAAATCATCCCGGCGTGTTGTCCCGTGGCGGACAGCACGCTGTTCCACAGCAAGCTGTCAGGCGAAATCTTGCGTCGGGTTTCCGTGGCCATCGCGATGGGGACATGAATGTAATCGTTCCAGAACCCGATCACGACATCCGTCTTGCCGGCCATGGCAGCATGAACCGCATTCCGCGCGTAGGAGTCGCATATCACCGCATCCTCAGAGTTGGCGGGCACGCTGCGGATGATATAACTCGGGTCGATGTACTTCAGGTTGAGCTCGATATTCCTGCGCTTGAAGTGATCGATCATGCGTCCGCGCAGGAAGAGCCCGATATCCTTGTGCAGGACGTTGCCGGAATCGTCCTTCACCTCTGGCCCCTCGCGGAGGAGATCCTGCCCCGCTCCTTCCGCCACGGCAATCAGGGCATGGCCCTTGGCCGCGAGGCGCTTTTCCAGATGCCGTAGCAGCCCGTTCTCACCCTCGAGGGCGAACGGGACTTCCGGGATCAGCGTGAAGTTGACCTCCTGGCTCGCGAGCGTCGCCGCGGCAGCGATAAAGCCCGAGTCGCGCCCCATCAGGCGCACGAGGGCCACGCCATTCGGATAGGCCCGCGCTTCCGCATGCGCGCTCATCAGCACATCCCGCGCGATGTCCACGGCGGACGCGAAGCCGAAGGTTCGCTGGACGTACTGGATGTCGTTGTCGATCGTCTTGGGGATCCCGACGACGGCGATAGGCAGGCCGCGCCGTTCCGCCTCGTCAGCTATGGCATGGGCGCCTCGCTGCGTGCCGTCACCGCCCAGTGCGAGCAGCACATTGATGCCGCGCTTCTGCAGGAAGTCAACCATCACGCTGACGGGCTGGTTCCCGCGCGACGAGCCGAGGATGGTGCCGCCATCGCGGTGGATGTCGTCCACCAGATCATCCGTGATCCGGATGGGCTCAAGCCCGAACGCGGGATTGAGCCCGCGGTATCCGTAACGAATCCCGAGCACCTCGGACACACCGTAGTTGCAGAGTTGCCGGAAAGCGGAGCGGATAACATTGTTTAAGCCCGGGCAGAGCCCCCCGCAGGTAACCATGGCGGCGCGTACACGGGCCGGGTCGAAAAAGATCTGCGGCCGGGGCCCAGCCTTCTCGAACGAAAGGTCCGTCGACTCGAACAGCCCGCCAGTCTCAACGCTGTATCGAATCCGCGTTTCGTCCGGCGTGAAGTTCCCGATCTTATCCCCCGGATCAAGGTTCAGCGGCAGGGGCGAGGCCATGCGGCGCGCCCCGAGGTTCCGGATCAAGGTTGTGAGGTTGTTATTCATCGAAAAACCCTTGCAGATGCTGACAAGACATGCGCGTCAGCCTGCCACAAGGCATGAGGGATAGTCAACAAGAAGGCCCAATGAATTCGCACGGTGGAAATCGGGATGGCGATTCAGAACGGAAAATCCGCTGTGAACCACCCAAAACGGCGGGTTGACATTTTCCCGTCGGTTGCTAGTATTCGGCCCTTCTTTTTGAGCCATTGTTCCGGCGTAGCTCAATGGTAGAGCGTCTGGCTGTTAACCAGAATGTTACAGGTTCGAGCCCTGTCGCCGGAGCCAATCTCCACTCCCCGACTCCCCGCACTTTGGGCGGCATTTTACGTTACACTTCTCGCGATGACTTGGGTGCCGTTAATGGGCTTGCCACAGGAGCCGTATTTTTGGCATTGTCCGCCTTCCTATTGGCCAGCTTAGCTCAGTTGGTAGAGCAGCTGATTTGTAATCAGCAGGTCGCGGGTTCGAGTCCCACAGCTGGCTCCACTTAAAACCCATGACAACATTGATACATCATGTTTTCAATAGGGTTCATGACACTCATCCAACTTCTTCATAACTACTCATAATGCCGGATAATACGCCGCCATTAATGGCAAAATAATGCTATACGGATCAGTACTCTCGAGTGAAAGACAATCCAATGCCCTCCATCCTGAAGGCAATGACTTCGTCCGACTTGGAGACAACCAGTTCGCGGGTATATGTTTTCCCATCCTGCATGAACCGCGTCGTTGCAACACCGGTTATGAGGCTGAGGTCGCGGCGATAATCGTGTGCGGGAAAAACCCATTACAGTGAACTGAGGTCACATACTGCGGCAGTTCCTTTTCATCCCGGCCGTCACCATTGTAATTGCATAGGACAAATCCCTCTTTCCCGTAAACGCCACCCCAGTCACCACATGTCGTGGTGTCAAGTTTCCCGTCCTGTAAACACGTCTTATTTTCCGTTGTCAATTCCCCCTCATTTCTCTATCTGCACCTCGAAGAACGTCAGAGCGGCAATGCCATTCCTTCCACAAAGCAGGTTCATGTGGTCCCATTTCCGGTCAACCAGATAGGTGATCGTTTTCGCAGCCTCTGCCGACGCCAACTTGAGCGTGACAACGTTCCCGGACACTTCACCAGCGGCGATCCGGCCCTCTTTACCGTCGAGATAGAACTGGCTGGCCAGGGCGTCACTCCACGCCATCGGCTGGTCGAACTCCAGGGCGATCTCGTCTTTCGCGGCCCCCGTGTAGAAGGCCTTTTTCAGGTCGGGGGCGGTAACGGGTTTGCCGGGCACCTTCCCGTAGTTGTACTGCTCCACCACGGGGAGTATCTGCCGGGCAAGCTCCGCATAACCCGCCGGCGGAAAATGGCAGGGCCCCTCCGGCTTGATCCCCAGGGTCGAGATCGCGCTCATGTGGGAGTAGAGCCGCGGCATGCGCCGCTGAACATCCCTCAGTTTATCGCTCGCACTACTGCCACCCATCGAGCAGGAGTTCGGCCATATCTGGAAGATGTAGTAGTGCTGGATATTCGGATAATCCTGCTTCCAGGCTGCCGTCATGTCCACAAAGTACTGCTCGTACGTCTCCCACCCGTAACCCCCGCTCTCTCCCTGCGACCCCTGGTTGTTCTCACCCTGGTGCCAGAAGGCGCCCCGGATGCCATGGGTCAGCCCGGCCTGCTCCACCCGATTCAGCAACCGCCCGTAAATCGTCTCCTTGTCGATGTGATTTGTCGGGCAGCGCTGATGCGCCTCGATCAGGGTGCCGCCAGCCGCACCGTTCATGATGCAGATCGGGATCTTCTGGCTTTCCACCAGACCCCTCGCCAGGTCCATGCCCCAACACCCGATCGCCCATTGCGATTCCGGGGACGAGTGGGTCGCT
>CAZMSS010000058.1:0-13725 GCA_964568965.1 uncultured Verrucomicrobiota bacterium
AGATTTCTGCCTGTCTCGTGGGCTCGGAGATGTGTATAAGAGACAGGGCCAGTCCCAGCCCCTCATCCTTCGTCTTCTGCAACAGGATGATGGCCACGAGCAGAACCGCCGTGACGATTTCAACGAACACCAACAATCCATGAATAAAGCCCATGACTCACCTTCCTGTCTGCTCCAGCGAACCGCTTCAGACGGCCGCTTCCACAATCGCCAAAAATGACGCCGCATCCAATGCCGCGCCGCCAATCAAACCGCCGTCAATGTCCGGCTGTGACATCAATTCCTTCGCATTGGCCGGCTTCATGCTGCCGCCATACTGGATCCGCACCGCCTGCGCCGCGCCGGGATTGCACATCTTGGCAAGCACCCTGCGGATCAACGCATGCACGTCCTGCGCCTGCGCCGGAGAAGCGGTGCGCCCGGTGCCGATCGCCCACACGGGTTCGTATGCCACCACGATGCGGCGGAAACTGGTCTCATCGAGGCCCGCCAGGCTCTTGGTCACCTGCGTGGTCACCACATCCTCGGTCTTGTTGGCCTCGCGCTCCTCCAGGGTCTCCCCCACGCACACGATGGGCGTCAGGTTGGCCGCCAGCGCCACCTTGACCTTGCGGTTCACACCGGCATCAGTCTCGCCGAAAAACTGGCGTCGTTCGCTGTGCCCGAGGATAACATACTGGCAACCGGCGTCACGCAGCATATCGACGGAAATCTCACCCGTGAACGCGCCGTCCTTCTCCCAGTGCATATTCTGGGCACCCAGCTTGACCTGGGTTCCGGCAACCACATCCCCCACGGATTTCAGGGCCGTAAAGGTGGGGCAAATCACAACCTCGACATCCGTCTTGTCCGCAAGCTTCGCCTTCAACGCGGAGGCCAGGGCAACCGCATCGCCCACCAGCTTGTTCATCTTCCAGTTACCGGCAACAATTTTTTTTCGCATGGTATGAATCCTAAAGTCTATGGTCTATCGTCTATTGTCCTTGGCTTACTTCTCGCTCAAAGCGGCCACACCCGGAAGCACCTTGCCCTCGAGCAATTCAAGGCTGGCCCCGCCCCCCGTGGAGCAATGGGTAACCTTGTCCACAACCTTGAACTTCTTGGCCGCGGTGGCCGTATCGCCGCCACCGACAACCGAGACCGCACCCGCCGCCGTCACCTTGGCAATGGCTTCCGCCATGACCTTGGTTCCGGCATCGAACCGCGAATCTTCAAACACACCCGCCGGACCGTTCCAGATGATGGTCTTGGCGCGGGCAATAACTTCGGCAAAGAGGACATTGGATTTCGGACCGACATCCAGACCCAGCCAACCGACCGGGATTCCGGACTGGTCATCGGCGGGCTTGACGGCCACCTCCATGGCGGCGTCCTTGGGGAATTTGTCGCCACAGACATAATCCACCGGCAGATGGATCTTAACGCCCTTGGCCTTCGCCTTGGCCATGATGTCGTTGACCATCTTGGCCCCCTCGGGATCGAACAGGCTGGCTCCGATTTCCATGTTGAGCAGCACCTTCTTGAAGGTGAAGGCCATGGCCCCGCCGATGATGATCTCATCGGCCTTCTCGATCAGGTTGTTGATCAACGGGATTTTATCCGAGATCTTGGCCCCGCCGAGGATCGCCAGCAACGGCCGCTTCGGATTGTCAATCACCTTGGCAAATGCCTCCAGTTCGGCTCCCATAAGGAACCCGGCGACCTTCTCAGGCAGGTTCACGCCGACCATCGAGGAATGGGCGCGGTGCGCCGTTCCGAAGGCATCATTGACATAGACATCGCCGAGCTTGCTCAGGCTGGCACGGAAGGCCTCAACCGCCTTGGGATCGGCCTTGACCGAGGTGCCGTCCTCGTTCTTGATCTTACCCTCTTCCTCGATGTGAAAGCGGAGATTCTCCAAAAGAACAACATCGCCGGGCTTCAGGGTGCCGGGCGCGCAGGCGGCTTCCACCGCGGGGCCGACGCAGTCGGTCAGGAACTTGACAGGACGGCCTAGTAGCTTCTCAAGCGACTCGGCTACCGGCTTAAGCGAAAACTTGGCAATCACCTTGCCGTCAGGACGCCCAAGATGGCTCATGAGGACCACTGACGCGCCCTGGTCCAGGGCAAACTTGATGGTGGGCAGGGCCGCCTCAATGCGCTTGGTATTGGTGATGGCGCCGGTGACCTTGTCCTGGGGTACGTTGAAGTCCACGCGCATGATGACGCGCTTGCCCTTCAGGTTCACATCGCAAACGGTTTTCTTGCTCATCTCAACAACTCCTTACAAAAAAAGAAGTTTGAACAAAAGCCGCAAAGCGCGCAAAGAGGAATTCTCCTTACCGCCTCCGGCGGCAAAAACAAATACCTTCGCGGCCTTTGCGACTTCTGTTCAAATTATTCTTCTACACAACCTTACTTCACGCCGTCGGCTTTGGCCATGAAGCGGATCAGATCCACGACGCGATTGGAGTAACCCCACTCGTTGTCGTACCAGCTCACCACCTTGAAGAAGCGCTTCTCGCCCTTCAGGTTGTTCTGGAGCGTGGCCAGGGAATCATAGATCGAGGACCGCGGATCGTGAATGAAGTCGGTCGAGACCAGCTCTTCCGTCGCCACGCCCAGGATGTCCTTGAGATAGCTCGTGGAGGCCTTCTTGAGGGCCGCATCGATCTCCTCGATCGAGGTATCCTTGGTGGTGCGGAACGTCAGGTCCACAACCGAGACATCCGGTGTCGGAACGCGGAACGCCATGCCCGTCAGCTTGCCCTTGGTGGCGGGCAGCACTTCACCCACGGCCTTCGCGGCACCGGTGGTGGAGGGAATGATGTTCTGGGCCGCCGCACGGCCGCCGCGCCAGTCCTTCTTGGACGGGCCGTCAACGGTCTTCTGCGTCGCGGTATACGCGTGGATGGTGGTCATCAGGCCGGTCTCGATGCCGAACCCTTCCTTCAACAGCACATGGACCACGGGGGCCAGGCAGTTGGTCGTGCAGGAGGCGTTGGACACGATGGCGTGCTTCGCGCTGTCATATTCCTGCTCATTGACGCCCATGACGATGGTCTTCACTTCGCCCTTGCCCGGCGCGGAGATGATGACCTTCTTGGCGCCCGCGGCGAGATGGCCCTTGGCCTTCTCGGAATCCGTGAACAGCCCGGTGGACTCGATGACATAGTCAACGCCCAGCGCCTTCCAGGGAAGTGCATCCGGGGTCTTCGTGGCCATGACGCACTTGATCTTGTTGCCGTTCACGATCAGGGTATCGTGCTCTTCCAGCGCGGGGTTGCTCTTCTCGGTGGCCACGGTGTGCTTGAAGCGGCCGTGAACCGAGTCATACTTCATCTGGTAGGCGAAGTATTCGGCATCCGTCGAGACATCCACGACGGCCACCACGTCAATCGCCTTGCCCAGCAAACCCTGGTCGCAAATGGCCTGAAAAGCCATGCGGCCAATGCGCCCGAAACCGTTAATACCTACCTTGATTGCCATTTTATTCTACTCCTCATTACTAGTGTTATTGGAAAAACCATGCCGAGAAATACCCCGCCACAGACTTCTCCGACTGAACGGGGCAGAGACAATACATAAGCACTCCCCTCACGTCAACAGTGGTTTTTTTCTTAAACAAACTGTTGACACCTGAATGGCATGCTGATAACTATTGCCCCCGTTTTAAGCGCACCCGTGGTGGAATTGGCAGACACGTAAGATTCAGGTTCTTATTCCGCAAGGAGTGGGGGTTCAACTCCCTCCGGGTGCACCATCCTTCGCTTTTCGCCCTTCGGGCTCGAGCTACGGATGGTCTTCGACCAAAGAAGGCTTTTCTCGCGCCATTACGTCAGCCCACCGCGCTTTTCTTCAACTGTTCATAGCGGCGGGTATATCTGGCGCCCATCTGGGATTCGCGATGATCGAAGCCGAAGGCACGGCGTTTCACGGCCAGCACGGGCGGCGCCTGGATCCGCTTGGCAACACCGAGCCCCTGATAATGATTCCACCAGCGCTCCAGATCGGCGATAAATTGCGCGGGACTATCAAAGAGGTCCTTCACTCTCCCGTTGTAGCCCAGGTGCTGCTCCAGGGTTCCCTCAAGGTACCACTCCAGGTTCTCCTCGGGCGTACTCCGGTTCCAATCCTCCACCCACGTGCGGAAGAGGCAGTCATGATAGGGATAATTCAGGGGATCCCCCTTCCCTTCATCCACCGCCTGCGCCGGGCTTAACTCGGCGGATGGCACCACGGCGAAACTGCCCTCGGGAATGACGGCTCGCTGAAATACCGTGTTGTTCAGATAGCGCCCCAGTTCATAAACCTCGCCCTTCCAGAGGTCGGCAATATTGGCCAGGTAGCCCCCCAGATCGCCGTACAACGTGGTATAGCCGACGGTCATCTCTGACTTGTTGGCGTTGCAGGTGAATACTCCGCCGAACGCCGCGGCCACAGCCGCCAGCACGCGCGAGGAACGGTCACGCGCCTGGACATTTTCAAGCAGGAAATCAGTAAGAGCAAGCCGTCGCGCGCCGCCGGGCCATTCCACCTCAATACCATCCACCTGGGCACGGGTCAGCTTCACGCTGTCCTCGATCGGGATTTCCACATAGCCGCACCCGAGATTCCGGGCAAGGTCACGGGCCAGATGAATCGTCGTTGTGGAGTTGAACCGGCTCGGCATGTTCACCAGCAGCAGCCGGTCCGCAGGCAGGATATGACGATAAATGGAAGCCACCACGGCGGAATCGATCCCGCCCGACGCACCCACTACCACACGCTCCACACCACAGACCTTCATGAACTTTTCGGTACCGTACAGAATGGCTTCAAACAAACTGGTGGACGGCGACCTGCGGGCGGCGTCTGCCCGCGCCCGGAGGTCGCGATCCACCTCGGGCGGCAGTGCCGAACCCAGAGTATAATCCATGACACCCTCGACAAATGGCGTCAACGTCTCCACTCGGTTCCCCTGCCCGTCATAAACGCAGGAGGCGCCATCAAAGGTAAAGACCGTCTTCCCGTTATTCTGGAGGCCGGTATTGTTGACATAGATGAGGGGGCGTCCCAATCGTTTGGCGGCGGCTGAAAACACCCGGTTCCGCTTATTGTCCTTGTTGAAGGTAAAGGGCGAACAACTGGCATTGACGGCAAAATCAACACCCTTGCCTCCGAGAATCTGGAGCGGCGACACCGCATAGTCCAGATCCCAGGCATCCTCGCACAACACCGCCCCGATCCGACCGCAGGCGGTTTGCACCGGGGCAATCAGGTCCGAGAGATGCCGCCCCAGTTCCGCAGCCAGTTTCCGCGCATCGTAAAAATGGCGGCTATCGTCAAATTGCCTGTAATTTGGCATCAGCGTCTTGACGACGAACAGGTAAGGCCCGCCTTCAGGCCCCAGGAACCGGCAGTTCTCGGCGATGAACAGGGCATTGTATTTCCGAACCCGGCCGTCCTCGTTGTGATGCTGCCAGTCAAGCCCGACATTCCCGAAGATCACGGTGAGTCCGGAGGACGCCGCGCGGATTTCGTCCCCGCACGCTTCACACTCGCGCAAAAAGGCCGCGCGTTCCCACTCGTCCCCGAGCAGATAGCCCGGAACGGCCATTTCAGGAAAGACCACCAGCTTCGCCCCGGCCGCCCGGGCTTCGCCGATCCGGGCAAGTATCGTGGCCGTGTTCTCCCGCGGCCGTCCGGGAAGGACTTCCATCTGGACCAGGCGAATAGTGACGCTGGAAGACATATAACCTGACAGTATCGGCATTAGGAGAAAACCGTCAATTTATATTGGTTATCCCGCCACTAACAACCAATGGCCGGCAACCAATAACAATTCAATGGATCCACCCCCACCGGTTCGAGAAGGGCCAGTACACAACCATGGCGGGGCCGACCAGATTCTCCACCGGGACAGGGCCCCAGTACCGACCATCAAGACTGTTGCGGGTGTTATCCCCCAGCGCCAGGTACTGCCCGGCCCCGAGTGTGATGGCATCATCCGATGAATGGATGAACAGCGCGTCCGGCCCCTCACCCACGCAATACCCGGCATATCCCGGCGCGCGGTCCTCAATCCGGCGAATGGCCGCGGGCTGCATGACCGGCTTCCCGTTCACGAGCAGTTCCGGCGCCCGGATGGAAATGGTTTCGTTGGGCACCCCGCACATCCGCTTGATGTAATGCGTTTTCTCCGTCAGCCGCGGGATCGGAATGCCATCGGTCCGGAACACCATCACTTCGCCCCGTGCAGGCTTGATGAAATTCCATTTCACCCGGTTCACAAAAAGATGATCCCCGCTCACCTTGTTACCACAGGCAATGATCTGCCCGGTAACGACCTCGGTGCCGGGCTTGACGGCCAGTGGCAGATTCGGGGGCACGCTATGGACCACCCCGCCGATATCATAGTAAGCCATCCCGTCACCCCGGCTTGCATACGGCCCCCGTACCGTGCCCGCGGATTGGGCCTTGATCTCCGTGTACCACTCGCCCGAAACCAGCCACTTGGCGAAACGGAGCGGCCCGCGATCGAAAAACCCGGGTTCAGCCTGGGGTGTGTAATGAATCCCGAACAACGTCGGCTGCATGGATCCCGTGGGAATCTTGAAGGGCTGCAGGAAATAGCACCGGAACGCCATGGCCACGGCAATGGCCACCACAACGACCTCCAGGTTCTCCCGGAACCCCGCAAAAGCCTTGGGCGGCATCAGGGTGAGTATCCCGGTGTGCACCCGGCCGACATGCTTCTCGATGAGGGGAACCTCCCGGGCTTTCAGGGCCTGAGTCAGGTCAGCAACCGCTTCATCCAACTGCTTGAGCGCTTCGGGGGCCGCCACATCCTCACGCAAATGACGGCAATGCCGGGCGTGTTTCAGCCATTCCTGCCCCGAGTTAACCGCCCTGCGAGTTTCAAAAAATCCAGCCATGGTTCGCATCACTTTCCGCTATCAACCCGTGCTCTTCAGCACCGAAATGAAGGCTTCCTGGGGCACACTGACGGATCCGAACTCCTTCATCCGCTTCTTGCCCTCCTTCTGCCGGTCGAGGAGTTTGCGCTTCCGGCTGATATCGCCGCCGTAGCACTTCGCCGTCACATCCTTGCGCATGGCCTTGATGGTTTCGCGGGCAACAACGTTCTTCCCGATGGCCGCCTGGATCGGCACGGTGAACTGATGCGCCGGGATAACCTCCTTGAGCGCCGCACACATCTGCCGCCCCCGGTACACCGCCTTGTCCCGGTGAATGATGCAGGAAAAGGCGTCCACCACCTCGCCATTGAGCAGGATGTCCATCTTGACCAGGTCGCTCGGCGCGTAGCCGGCATGCTCATAGTCCATCGAGGCATACCCCCGGCTGACGCTCTTGAGGCAGTCATGAAAATCAATCAGGATCTCGTTGAGCGGCATCCCCGCCGAAATCATCACCCGCTTGGTGTCGAGCGTTTCGGTCTTCTCCACCGTGCCGCGCCGGTCCATGACAATCCGCAGCACGTCCCCGATGTTCTCGTTGTGGCAGATGACAAACGCCTTGATCATCGGCTCTTCCATATGGTCAACACGGGTCGGATCGGGCAGGTGAACCGGATTATCCACCTCGATCATCGAGCCGTCCCGCATGAACACCCGGTAGATCACCGAGGGATAGGTGGTGATGACATCCAGGTCGAATTCCCGCCGCAACCGTTCCTGCACCACTTCCAGATGCAGCAGACCGAGGAACCCGCAACGGAACCCGAACCCGAGCGCGACCGAGGACTCCGACTGGTAGGTGAACGCGCTGTCGTTGAGCCTCAGCTTCTCCATGCTCTGCTTCAGCTTTTCATAGTCGGCGGTATTCACCGGATACAACCCGCTGAACACCATGGGATGAATATCCTTCATCCCGGGAAGCGCCTTGAGCGCGGGCTTGGTGTGCATCGTGAGCGTATCGCCGATCTTGATATCGGAGGCGCTCTTGATGGTGCCGATCATATACCCCACCTGCCCGGCCTTGAGCATGGCGGTCTGCTCCATCTTGGGGCGGAAGCGGCCCACTTCCTTGACTTCGGATTCAATGCCGCTGGCGAGCAGCCGGATGCGGTCCCCGGCCTTCAATTCCCCGTCGACCACCCGGACATAGGTAACCACGCCGCGGAAGGCATCGTAAACCGAGTCGAACACCAGCGCCCGGAGGTAGCCGTCATCACAGGTCTTCGGCGGCGGCAACCGTTCAATTGCCTCCTCAAGCATCTCCTTGATATTCAATCCGCTCTTTGCACTGATCCGGCAGGCGCCGTGTGCCGGGATGGAAAGGATTTCCTCGATCTGCTTCTCAACTACGTCGGGATCGGCACCGGGCAGATCCACCTTGTTGATGACCGGCATAATCTCGAGGTTGTTATCGATCGCCAGATAGGTGTTCGCCACCGTCTGGGCCTCCACTCCCTGCGCCGCATCCACGACAAGAATGGCTCCCTCGCAGGCCATCATGCTGCGCGACACCTCGTAGGTGAAGTCCACATGCCCGGGGGTGTCAATGAGGTTGAGCTCGTACTCGATGCCGTCCTTGGCTGTGTAGGTCATGGTAACGGGATGGCTCTTGATGGTGATGCCCCGCTCCTGTTCCAGGTCCATGCTGTCGAGAATCTGGTCGCGCATCACGCGGGCCTCGATGGTGCCGGTCAACTGGAGCAGCCGGTCGGCCAGTGTCGATTTGCCATGGTCAATGTGCGCGATAATGCAGAAATTCCGGGTGTGGGGAATCGTCCTGAGGTTGGCTTGGTCTTGGAGATGCATCGGTTCTTTCTTAATCTTTCATCGAGTCATACTGTTGTGCCGCAATGGCGCGCATGGCGGCGACACTTTCCTGCATGTCGGCGGAGCGGTACAATGACGTACCCGCTACAAAGACATTGGCCCCCGCGGCCGCCGCCGCCCCTGCGGTCTTGAGGTCTATCCCCCCGTCGACATTGATATCAACATCCACGCCCGTAGCCTTGATCCGGGAACGCAAGGCGCGAATCTTGGGAAGAACACTATCCATGAATACCTGTCCCCCGTACCCCGGGTGGACCGACATGAAAAGCACTTCATCAACATCGGGAAGAACGCCATACACGGCCTCGGCCGGGGTGTCGGGATTGAGCGTGATGCCTGGCCGCGCACCCAGCCGGCGGATCTGCCGCAACATACCGCCCACATCACCCTCGATCTCAATGTGGATCAGGAGAATATCCGCCCCCGCCCTGATAAAACGCTCCAGGTAGGCTTCGGGCTTGGACATCATCAAATGTACGCTGAGCGGGATTTCAGTGGTCCGGTTGGCCATGGCGACGACATCAGGCCCCATGCTGAGGTTCGGCACGAAATAGGCATCCATGATGTCGATGTGCAAGCCGTCCGCACCGGCATTATCCGCATGGCGGACACCATCGGCCAGATAGCCGACGTCCGCCGCCAGTAATGACGGCAGGATAATGATCTCCCCGTTTGCAGTTTGTTGTGCGTAATCCATAATAATCCCGCTTCCGCAGGCCGGATGAATTGGGCTCGGATTATGTCAGGAAGCGGGCTTCTATGCCATCTTTTTTGTGATTACGCTAAAATCTTAAAAAAACTGGCATAATTCTGAGCTTTATCTCATTATTAAAAAAAACATTAAAGTCTGTTGACGATATGGTCAGTAGCGACTATTTTCCCTCCATAAAGAAGGCGTCACCAGGCATACAAGATATAGGGGGTAGGATTTGTCTTACCCATCATCTATTGTGATGAACAATAAAGCGGCTATTCAGTCAGCTTTGACCGCCTGGTGACAATCAATAATGGACGACGAACCAGACCAGCGACAAGAAGGTAGAGCATCGCGACGGGCTTTGAAGACCCGGCAACGGTTATTGGATGCCGCTCTCTACATTTTCAACAGCAAGGGTGTTGAAGGCTGTGCCATCGAGGATATCACCGAAAGCGCCGATGTCGGCAAAGGCACCTTCTACCGCCATTTCATGGATAAACTCGATATCCTCCGGTCGTTGCTTGATCTCGCAACGGATGATCTGATCAAGCGCATGCCGCCGCAAAATTCCCCGGCGATTTCCTTCGAGGACCGGACAACCCAGCTCATCACCGCCCACCTCACCTTTTTCTCCGAGCGGTCCGATCTGTTTCTGCTGTTCCTCCAGGGGCAAACCATGGTGGCCACCCGCCCCGCCGCCGTGCCGGGCCTTCAGGCCCCCTATGCGCGCTACATCGCCTCCCTCGAACACCGGCTTGAATCCGCCCTCCCCTCGCCCGTACAGCCTGACCTGAAACGGCAGCTGGCCCTCCTGGTTGCCGCCGCCGCCTGCGGGCCGGTCACCGTCGGCCTTTCCATTTCCAGCAGCAAACATGAAGTGATACAAACCCTTGACCTGGCGCGGCAGTCGCTCCTGGCAGGAACGTCAAAACTACTTTTGAAGTAAGCAACGGAAGGACTGAGGAGTTATCCAATGAACAACGAGAACATGATGCAAGAATCGGTATCCACCAACGACGAACCTCCGCCTAGTACCGAGGAACCTGCGAGTACGCAGTCTTCCTCACAACTTGCCGGACCCGCCACCCAACTGCAACCGAGGCAGAACCCCAAATGGAATGACTGGCGCTGGCAGATCCGGAATCGTATCCGAAACTTCAAGGACCTCGTTGACTTCTTCCCTTCATTGAAGTCGAATGCCGGAATCGGGCGGGTGGCAGAGAAATACCCGATGGCCATCACCCCGTATTATGCCTCACTGATCAAATCCACCGACCTGTCGGACCCCGTCTTCCAGATGAGCGTGCCGCAGGGGCAGGAACTGTTTGCCCCCGACTTCCTCCATGCCGACCCGCTCGAGGAGGAGGAGGATATGCCCGTGCCCGGCCTGGTGCATCGCTATCGCGACCGCGCCCTGCTGATGGCCACCACCATGTGCTCCATGTATTGCCGCCACTGCACACGCAAGCGTGTCGCCGGCTACGAGGAGTCGTGCATCGATGTCAGCCAGCTGAATGCCATCACGGACTATCTCCGCGCCCATCCCGAGATCAAGGACGTGGTGATTTCCGGCGGCGACCCGATGACCATGTCAACGTCACTCCTGGAGCGCATCCTGGCCGCCGTCCGCTCGGTGACCAGCGTGGACATCATCCGGATCGGGACACGCGTCCCGGTGGTGCTGCCGCAGCGTATCACGACCGAACTCACCACGATGCTTTCCAAGTATCACCCGGTGTGGATCAACACGCACTTCAACCATCCGAACGAGATCACGCCCGAATCCGCCGCAGCCTGCGCCAAGCTGGCGAATGCGGGGCTCCCGATCGGGAACCAGACCGTGCTCCTGAGGGGCATCAATGACTCCCCGCAGGTCATGGAAGAACTGTGCCGCGCTCTCGTCAAGATTCGCGTCAGGCCCTATTATCTCTTCCAGTGTGACCTGGTCCGGGGCGTGGAGCATTTCCGCACCCCCATCAGCCGCGGAATCGAGATCATGGAATATCTGCGCGGCCGTCTCAGCGGACTGGCCATCCCGACCTATGTCGTGGATACCCCGCACGGCGGCGGCAAGATTCCAGTTCTGCCCAACTACATCATCTCCTCAAGCCCGTCGCATACCGTGTTGCGGAACTTCGAGGGAATGATCGTGAACTACCCGGAGCCCATGGAACCGATGCCGCGCACCCCTCCCTCCACGGCGGCCCGCTCGGGCAGCCATGGAGTCTGGGAAGTCGCCGCCGGCCATTCCTCGGCCATCACGCCGGCCGGGTCACACCGGCAGAAGCGACGTGCGGCCCGGAAAGTCCCGCGCGGGGAACCCGCCCCGTCGCATCCTGAGTTCAGTCTGCTTCTGGAATCGATGATGTCGGAAGGCGGGGGATGAGGTCACCGTGAGCTTGAAAATTGGAATGACGTACGACCTCCGGAGCGATTACCTGGCCCTCGGCTACAAGGAAGAGGATGTCGCCGAGTTCGACTCCGATATCACCATTAGCTCCATTGCAGAAGCCCTGGCTGAACTCGGCCATAAACCCGTGCGGATCGGGAATGCCCGCGCCCTGTGCGCCAAGCTGGTGGCCGGCGAGCGCTGGGACCTGGTCTTCAACTTCGCCGAGGGAATGAGCGGCCGGAGCCGCGAGGCCCAGGTGCCCTGCATGCTCGAGGCCTATGACATTCCCTACACGATGTCCGACCCGCTGGTATGCGCCGTCACCCTCGACAAGTCGGTGGCCAAGCGTATCCTCCAGTCCGAAGGGCTCAACACCCCGGGCTTCCACGTGGTCCGGACCGAGGCGGATGTCGCCAATGTCAAGCTGCCCTACCCGCTTTTCGCCAAGCCCATCGCGGAGGGAACCGGCAAGGGCATTGACCGCGCCTCCTGCGTCAAGAACTCCGCCGAATTGCGGGCGGTCTGCCAGACCCTGCTCCTGAAATACGACCAGCCCGTGCTGGTGGAGGAGTATCTGCCGGGACGCGAATTCACCGTGGCCATCCTGGGAACCGGCGCCAAGGCGCGGATCCTGGGCGGCATGGAGGTTGTGCTCCGGCCCAATGCCAACACAGCCATCTATACCTACGAGATGAAGGAAAAATGCGACGACTATGTGGATTACCACCGCCTTCCCAGGACACCGGAAATGGAGGCGGTTGAAAAACTCGCCCTGGATTCCTACCGTGCCCTGGAAATCCGCGATTGCGGCCGGGTGGATATCCGGATGGACCGCGACGGAAACCCCTCGTTCATGGAAGTGAATCCCCTCCCCGGCATGAACCCGGTGCATTCGGACCTGCCCATCATCGCCAAGCAGGAGGGCGTGAGCTTCCTCGAAGTCATCAGGACGATCATCGAGAGCGCCCGTACCCGGATTCCCGCCACCGCATGAAGTCGCCCCGCGAACCGGTCCTCATCCTCCACCACGCCATTCCGCCACCCGGAAGTTGTCACCATGCCGAGAGCGATGCCGGGGTGATGGATGAGGTGAAAATCGTATCTGAAACGTTTCAGATGCTCAGGATCCCTTTTCGCGTCGCCGCAGTGGACTCGCTGGAAAGCCTGCCGAAAATCCTGCAGGCGGCGCCCGAGCGGCTCATCGTCAACCTCGTCGAGAACTTTCCCGGCCGCCCCGCCGATGCCATGCAGGTTCCCACCGTCTGCGAGGCGTTCGGCAGGGAATGCACCGGTAACGAGAGTTCACACCAGACCCTCGCCCTGGACAAGTGGCGGACCAAGGCTGTGCTTCAGGCCGCCGGCCTGCCGGTTCCTGCCGGGGTCATCGTTCCCGTCGGCTCGAGCGCCAAGCCCCCTTTCCCCCCTCCCTGGATCGTCAAGCCGCTCTTCGCCGACGCCAGCGAGGGCATCCACCCCTCCTCGGTGATAAACAGGAGCGCAACCGATTTAAACAAGGCGATTGCGCGTATCCACCGGGATTTCAACCACCCGGCGCTGGTGGAATCGTTCTTCGGAACCCGGGAAATCAACGTGGCCCTGTATCAGCAGGGTAACGACATCAAGATCCTGCCCGTTGCCGAAATTGAATTCCGCGGCTACGGTGAGGATCGGCCCCGCATCATCGACTATGCCGCGAAATGGCACCCGGATTCCTTCGAGTGCATCAACACGGTCCGGGTGGTACCTGCGAAGATCGGAAGCACACTGGCCGCGCGGATTTGCAGGGCCGCCCTCGCCGCCTGGCATGCCCTGGGCTGCCGCGATTACGCCCGGGTCGACTTCCGACTGGACGCCGCCGGGAAATTCGTGAT
>CAZMSS010000059.1:0-13477 GCA_964568965.1 uncultured Verrucomicrobiota bacterium
TTTTGCTGGGCGTGCTGGAGCAGGGTGGTGACCTGAGCCTCGGTCAGGAGACCGGTACGTGCCAGCAACCCTGTTAAACTGGTCGGCAATGGAGTCGTCATACGATGCTTTATAGGATAGGCCGCCGCCGCATTCAAGTCAATGCGGGTGAGATACCGGGGGGCAGGGGCGCGGAGACAGGCGTGATGAGGTGCCGGTGGATGATTTACCCGAGAATATTGCGCACGGCATCGAGCAACTCGTGATCCTTGCTGGATGAGACCAGAAATCTCACGAAGGGATATTTCCCGAGACTCGCGTGAAGGCCGGTTTCATCATAGAGCACCAGGGGGATGTGATGAGTCGGCTGATGGTTTCCGAGTTGTTCAGCCAGCGCCGGGCCGTTGTGATGGGGGAGCAGGTACTTGATCAGGATAATGTCAGGCATCGTCCGGGTGGCCGTTTCCAAAAGGGCATGCCCCCCGTCGATGGATTCAGCCGCCATGCCGTTTCGTGAGAAGAAATTGAGCAGATGAAGCCTCACGTGCATGTCATCCTCCAGAAGCAGCAGTTTCTTTCGGGAAGCCCCTCCGGGCGTGGCGGGCGGAAAGGCGGCTTGGTGAGTGGCCACCAGTTCGTGGACCTTTTGGATAAAGATGTCGGGATGGGTGGTCTTGTGTATAAAAGCGGGAACGGTGTTTTCCGTGAAAAAGGATCTCATTTCAAGCCGTCCCGTGAACACCAGGACGGAGGAGGAGGGGGTGGGAATGATGTCGGCCATACGGCGGAGGAAGCCCAGCCCCCCTAATCCCGGCATGGAAATGTCCAGGATGATCAAGTCGGGGGTGTTGATCTTGAGCTTTTCAAGCGCCTGTTCCCCGCGTGAGGCCGTGGTTAACGTATAACCCTCCAATTGAAGCCGGTCACCCACCATCTGCAGGATGGCTGCGTCGTCATCCACTAATAATATCGTGCCGGTTCTTTTCATGTCGAGTTGCAGGGATTTAACTTTTCCAGGGTGAAACAGTCAATCAGGCAAAACCTGAAACCCCCATCAGGGAATACCTGATGGGATGACAAGCAGGGCTTGTCAGGGAGCGGGCTCCTCATTAGGATATGCGGCCATGAACAAGCGATCCCCCTTGCGAATTGCGATTCTGGGCTCCGGAAAGGGCAGCAATGCCCAGGCGATCATGGACGCTATTGCGGCGGGTCGCCTGAATGCCCGGGTGGTGTGCGTGCTTTCGGATTTGGCCGATGCCTTTATCCTCGAGCGGGCCCGTCGGCAGGGCATCCCCGCCGAATTTGTCAGTGCCGCACCCTTTAAGACCAAGTTGGAGGGAGAGGGCGAGCAACGTTATCTGGACGCCCTGCACCGCCACGGGGCGGAGGTGGTGGCACTTGCCGGGTTTATGCGGATCATCAAACCCGGGTTGCTGGGGGCGTTCCCGAACCGGATCATCAATATTCATCCGGCGTTGCTGCCTGCCTTCCCCGGCATGGAGTCGTGGAAACAGGCACTGGAATACGGGGCCAAGGTGGCGGGTTGCACGGTTCACTTCGTCGACAGCGGGACGGATACAGGCCCCATTATCCTCCAGAAGGTGGTGCCGGTCCTGGACGGGGATACCCCCGCCACCCTGCACGAACGGATCCAGGAGCAGGAGCATGTGGCGTTCCCTGAGGCGCTCCAGCTGCTGGCTGAGGGCCGGGTCCGGGTTGAGGGCCGCCGCGTCCGCGTGGCTTAAGGGCCGGTGACGGGGAGAATATTTTTATGGACGGTTTAGCCTCATTCTCCTACTATCCCGCCGCTTTTCCCAGAACGGATGAGGGGTGAATTTTGAAAGGAAACGTGATGAATAAGTTGGTGTTGGGATTACCCAAGGGCAGTCTGCAGGAGGCGACGTTTGCCATGTTCCAGAAGGCGGGCTTCAAGGTCTCCGTGGGATCCCGTTCCTATCTCCCAAGCGTGGACGACCCGGAAATCGACGGCCGCCTGATCCGGGCCCAGGAAATCAGCCGCTATGTCGAGCTGGGCGTTCTGGATGCGGGGATCACCGGGTTTGACTGGATTCAGGAAAACGGGTCGGATGTCCACGAAGTTGCCGATTTGATCTACGCCAAGCAGGGGATGCGCCCCGTCCGCTGGGTGCTAGCCGTCCATAACGATTCCCCCATTCAGTCGGTCAAGGATCTGCAGGGCAAGCGCATCGCCACCGAGGCGGTTGGCTTGACCAAGAGGTATCTGGAGAAGCACGGTGTTCAGGCGGAAGTCGAATTTTCCTGGGGCGCCACCGAAGTGAAGGTGCCTGAGTTGGTGGACGCGATTGTGGAATTGACCGAGACCGGCTCGTCTTTGCGCGCCAACAACCTGCGTATTGTGGACGTGGTGCTGACCTCCACGACAAAGTTTATCGCCAACCGCAAGGTTTGGCAGAATGAGTGGAAACGGACCAAGATCGAACAGATCGCCATGCTGTTGCAGGGGGCGCTGGCGGCCGAATCACGCGTGCTTCTGAAGATGAACGCGCCGGCCGGCAAGGTGGAGGCGGTCGCCAAGATCCTGCCTGCCCTGCATGCCCCGACCATCAACCAGCTCAGCACCAATGGGTGGGTGGCGATTGAATCGGTGGTAGAGGAGAAAGTTGTCCGTCAGATCATTCCGGAATTGAAACGTGCGGGGGCCGAGGGCATAATCGAGCTTCCCTTGAACAAGGTGATCCGCTAAGGGTGGACGCCTGAAACAATTGAACAACGCAAAGGAGTAGTACTGTGGGATCTATCAAGAAAAAACGCCGGGCCAAAATGTCGAAGCACAAATACAACAAGCGCATGAAGGCCGCCCGGCACAAGAACAAGTAAAACAGGGGGTCGGAACATGCGGGCGATTTTTCAATGGCTCGCGTTGGCTCCGCTCCTTGTTTGCTCCGGTTGCCGTACGCTCCATTCACCACCGCCTCCGGCCGGTTCGCCTGCCGCCTTGTCCAAGGCGGAGTGCAATCTGGCCGAGGCGCTGGCTCATTACAGTCAGGCCTTGATTTCCGAGATGACCCTGGGTGAGGCCCAGTCCAGCTTGAGTCATTTCAGGCAGGCGGCGGCACATGACCCTTCCTGTCTTCCGTTGAGCTTGAAGGTCGCGGTGGATTCCATTTTCCGCCAGGATTATACGGGGGCGGTCAGTGTCCTGAACCAGGCGGCACGCTACCACCCCGATTCCGATGAAGTTCAACTCTTGCTGGGGTCTCTCTACCAGACGCAGGGGAAAACACGCGACGCGATCCATGCCTTCCGTTTCGCCATCCGGCTTGCGCCGGAACGGGCCGACGGCTATGTCCGCCTTTCTGCCCTGTATGCCGTCCGGCTGGACCGGCGTAACGCACTCTCTGTGATCGACGCCGGTCTTGCCCGGGTCAAGGATCTGGCGCCACTCCTGGATTTCTGTGAAAATGTGGGGCGGGTTTATATGGGCGAGAAGGATGCCGGGGGGGCGGCTCTTTTCTTTGAGCGGATCAGGCGTCATAAGCCCGGTCGGGAAGACATCCGGGAGCTGCTGGGGCGCTGCTATGTACTGCTGGGGCGAAACCGCGAGGCCATGGCGGAGTACGAGACGTTGTTGAAGAGCCATGGCGAGAGCAGTCAGCTGTTACTCCGGCTGGGAGAGCTTTACGCGGAGGAGGGGGACACGGGTCGCGCCCGGTCGGCTTTCCAGAAAGCCATGGCAGGGGTTCCCCCTGAGCCGATGGCCTACGTACGGCTGGCCGGTCTCCCGTTGCCTGAGAATGATGAAGAGGCAATCAAAACCCTTGGCGAGGCCGCTTCCCGGTTTCCCGATGATGTCCGCGTGCATGTGGCTCTGGCGCTGCTCTACATGCGGATGGAACGGTATGAGGAGGCGGTTAAACAGTTCGAGCGGGCTAATGGTATTGTCGAGAAGGATGAGGACGCCGCCCGGAGGGTTAATCCCCTGTTTTATTTCTGGTATGGCGGGGCATGCGACCGGGCTGGGCGAGCGGCCGATGCCGAGCGGTTTATAACGAAATATCTGGCGCTTAATCCCGGGGCAGCTGAAGCGCTGAACACTTTGGCCTATCTGTGGGCTGAGCAGGGGCGCAATCTCGAGCAGGCGATGGACTACATAGCCAAGGCGCTTCTCAAGGAGCCGGAAAACGGGGCTTATCTGGATACATTGGGATGGATCCACTATAAGCAGGGTAACTACCCCCTGGCCCTGGAGAATCTGACGATGGCACTCAAGAAGGAGGGCGACGACCCCGCCATCCTTGAGCACATCGGCGACACCCGTCTGGCATTGAAGCAGAAGAGCAAGGCGTTGCGGATGTGGTGGAAGAGCATTCGTCTGGATCCGGACAACAAGGGCTTGCGTGAAAAAATGATCCGGGAAGGTGTGGACGCTGGCGTCCTTCCCCCGATGAAGAGGAAATAGCATGGCAGCGATCCATCAACTGGTTGCAGGCTTCAGTCGCGGGGACGCTATCAGCAATGAGGCGGTTGTCATGCGTCGCCTATTCCGGGACTGGGGGTATGAGTCCGGAATTTATTGTGAACGCCGGCGGGTTCTGCCCGAGCTTCGGGGCGAGGCCCATGACCTGGACGACCTGAAAACCGGGTGCGGGCCGGATGACCTGGTGTTTCTGCATCTGTCCATCGGGTCGCGTGCCAACGAGATTTTCGCCATGCTGCCGGGGAAAAAGGCGCTGCTCTACCACAACATCACGCCGCCTGACTATTTCTCTCTGGTCCAACCTTCCACGGCGGGTGATCTGGCCCGCGGGCGCGCCCAGGCGGCGTCCCTGGCAGGAGTCGCTGCGGTTAACCTGGCCGATAGCGCGTATAATGCCGGGGAACTGGCCGGGTGGGGGTACCCGTCCGCCGCCGTGTTTCCCTTGATGCTGGATTTCGAGAAACTCGGCGGGAAACCGGACCGCGCAACCTTGGGACGCTTCTCCGACGGTAAGGTCAACATCCTCTTTGTCGGGCGTTGCGCCCCGAATAAGAAAATCGAGGATGTGATTTCCGCCTTTGCCTATTTCCAGAAGGGGGTCGAGCCCAACTCACGCTTGATTCTGGCAGGTTCCTTTGCGGGGACCGAGCGTTACCAGCGGCTTCTGCTGGCGATGATCCGCGACTTGAAACTGGAAAACGTCGAGTTTATGGGGTCCATCCCGCAGAACCAGTTGAATGCCTGTTACTGCAGCGCGCGGATGTTCCTCTGCATGAGCGAGCACGAGGGATTCTGTATCCCGTTGATCGAGAGCCTGGTTCACCGTGTTCCCGTCATGGCGCTCGCCACTGCGGCGGTTCCCGAAACACTGGGGGGCGCGGGCATCCTGTTCCAGGAGAAGCAGTTCGAGGCCATTGCCGAGATGATGGGGCGAGTGACCCGTGATGAAGTGTTCAGGAGCGCCCTCCTGACCCGTCAGGATGCCCGGCTGGCCGCCTTCAAGTCCCGTGACCTGGGCCAGGAGTTACGCGCCCATTTGATGCCGCTTGTCAGCAGGCAGTGAGTACTGCCTACTGACACCTTCCCACTGCCTGCTGACTTAAGAGCATCCCATCGAGTTCCCGCAGTTGTGGCAGCGGTAGCAGGCGCCGTTGCGGGTTGTGATGTGGCCGCACTGGTCGCAGACAGGGGCATCTTCCTGATTCTGGATCTGGCTTAATTGCTTGTCGGCGTTGGTCTCGGCCACCTCCTTTTTCGGGGTGGCGGCCACCGTTTTCACCGGCGGAGCGAGTTCCGGGGAGGCCCCGTTGGGGAAGGTGATGTCCAGCCAGCGGAAGATGTAATCCACCAGCGACTTTGCGATCGGGATATCGGGGTTGTTTGTGTACCCGCTGGGCTCAAACCGGCTGTGTGAGAATTTGCTCACGAGGGCGTGGAGCGGCACCCCGTACTGGAGGCACAGGGAGATGGCGGTGCCGAAGGCGTTCATGATGCCACCGACGGTGCTGCCTTCCTTGGCCATCGTGATGAAGAGTTCGCCCGGCCGTCCATCCTCATAGAGTCCGACGGTCATGTAGCCTTCGTGGCCCGCGATCTGGAACTTGTGGGTGATCGACCGGCGGGTGGCGGGCATACGGGCGCGGATGGTACGGGTGGCGGCCTCGGCAGCCTCCGCCTCATTACTGCGGCGCTCGGTCCCATTCATGTCGATCCGGCTGGTGTTCAGTGGTTGGGTGCGCTTCGAGCCGTCGCGGTAGATGGCCACGGCCTTGAGTCCGTGTTTCCAGCCGTCCATGTAGGCCTGGATGATGTCTTCGACGGTGGCTTCCTTGGGCATGTTGATGGTTTTGCTGATAGCACCGGAGAGGAACGGCTGTACGGCCGCCATCATCTTCAGGTGTGCCTGGTAGGAGATGCAACGCGTGCCCTTCTTGGCCTTGAAGGCGCAATCGAACACCGGCAGATGCTCGTCCTTGAGACCCGGAGCCCCCTCGATGGTTTCCTGCTCGTCCACATATTTCAGGATGCTGGCGACATCCCCGTTGTAGCCGAGTTTGCGTAGCCCGGATTCCAGGGTACGGTTGACGAGTTTCATGAGGCCGCCGCCCGCCAGCTGCTTGTACTTGATGAGGGCGATGTCGGGCTCGATGCCGGTGGTGTCGCAATCCATCATGAACCCGATGGTTCCCGTGGGCGCCAGCAGGGTGACTTGGGCGTTGCGGAATCCCTGTTTTTCGCCATCGCGAAGAACCTGGCTCCAGATCGCCCCGGCGGCCTTGTACAGCGCGGGCGGGCAGAGTTTGCTGTCCACGTCAAGCAGGGCGTCGGCATGCATGCGGATGACGTTGAGCATGGGCTCGCGGTTTTTTTCGTATTCGTTGAAGGGGCCCCGGACGACAGCCAGCTCCGAGGAGGTCTCGTAGGCGTGGCCGGTCATGATGGATGTCACGATGGCGGCGAAGGCGCGCCCCTCGTCGCTGTCGTAGGGCAGGCCGAGGCTCATGAGAACGGCCCCGAGATTGGCATAGCCCAGTCCGAGCGCCCGGAAGAGGTGCGAATTGGTGGCGATTTCCTCGGTCGGGTAGCTGGCGCTGCCAACCAGGATTTCCTGGGCGATGATGTAGATCCGGACGGCGTGGCTGAAGCGCTCGACATCGAGGTTGCCGTCGGCATCCATGAACTTCATCACGTTCAGCGAGGCGAGGTTGCAGGCGCTGTTGTCCAGGAACATGTACTCCGAGCAGGGGTTGCTCGCATTGATCCGCCCGCTGTTGATACAGGTGTTCCAGCGGTTGATGGTGGTGTCGTACTGCATGCCGGGATCACCGCACAGGTGGGTGCCCTCGGCGATCATGTTCATGAGGTCGGTCGCGGAGTGGGTTTCCACGACGTCGCCGGAGGTCACGGCACGGGTCTGCCAGTCCCCGTCATTTTCAACGGCCTTCATGAAGTCATCGGTCACGCGGATGGACAGGTTGGCATTTTGGAACATGACGGAGGAGTAGGCCTCGCCGCCAAAGGAGCCGTCGTACCCCTGATCAATCAGGGCCCAGGCCTTCTTTTCCTCATTGGTCTTGCAGGTGATGAAGTCGACGATGTCGGGGTGGGTGATTTTCAGGCTCTGCATCTTCGCGGCGCGGCGTGTTTTTCCGCCGGATTTGATGACGGCCGCCACCTGGTCGAAGACCCGCATGAAGCTCAGGGGGCCGGACGGGGTTCCGCCGCCGGAGAGTTTCTCGCGGCTGCTCCGCAGGGTGCTCAGGTCGGTCCCGGTGCCGGAGCCGTACTTGAAGAGCATGGCCTCGGTACCGGCGAGGCGCATGATATCCTCCATCGTGTCCTTCACCGACTGGATAAAGCAGGCGGAGGCCTGGGGGTGCTTGTAGTTGTCGCGGGAGGATTCGATTTTTCCGGATTCCGTATTGAAATAATAGCTGGAGCGGCTGTCGGACGTGGCGCCGTACGCTTCGTGCAGGCCCACGTTGAACCAGACCGGGCTGTTGAAGGAACCATACTGGTTGATGCACATCCAGGCCAGTTCGGTGTAGAACGTCTCGGCATCCTGCTCGGTGGCAAAGAGGCCGTCCTTCTTGCCCCAGTCGGTGATCGCGCGGGCCACGCGATGGACCAGCTGGCGGACGGAGGATTCGCGGACCTTGGTCTTCAGGCCGCCGTAAAAGTATTTCGAGGCCACGATGTTGGTGGCTAGCATGGACCAGCTTTTAGGAACCTCGATGTTATCCTGGGTAAAGATCACGCTGCCCTTGTCATCGGTGATGGCGGCGGTACGAAGGTCCCATTCAATGCCGTCAAACGGGTCGGCACCGGGCTTGGTGAAAACACGATTCACAGTCATCCCCTTGCGCCCATTATGCCCATTGCTCCGCTTGGTTCCACCCTTGGAGCCTGGGATGCCTGTTTTCTTCGTGGTTTCAGATGTCTCGATGATGTCTAACATGGGGCGATCTCCTTGATTCTCAAACTCTTGCAAAAATAATCATGACTATTAAACGAGCCGCAGCATCACAAAATATGGGGCTGTGATCGGCAACTCATGCATCGATACCACTACCCATAGTGGTGCGCAATGAGAAAAGTCTAAAATTGTGATCTTTTTTTTGAAACCCATTCGGGTATATGTAATGCATTAGAATGCAATGTATTATGACTTTAAAAAAGAGGCAGCGGCGAAGCGGAAAAGCCCTGTTTATTGGTCTTTTGGGTCTGTCAACACCACAATATATTGTGGATATAAATTATCCAGCACACAAGGTGTGGGCTCCCGGTTTTCGGAGTAGAATCAGTACGGATTAACGTTTTGTCTCTTTTTTGGCCACGAAATTGGCGCGGGAACGCTCTTTGGGGATCAAGATGACCGGGGCGCCTTCCAGGCCGAAGGCTCGACGTAGCGATTTGATGAGGTAATCCCGGTAGGGTTCGGTAAGCCGTTTGGGATCATTGACGAACAGGCCGATGCGGAGGGGCTTGGTCCCCATCTGGGTCGCGTAATAGATTTTGAACCGCTTGGCATGAATCATAGGGGGCTGGACGCGATCGTATGCCTCCATGATGGTGCGGTTGAGTATGCCGGTGGGAAGATGGGATACAATCTGCTCCGCAGTGCGATCAATGGCGTCAAGGCATTGTCGGATATTGTAGCCGTCTTTGGCGGAGACAAACACGATGGGCACCCAGCCCATGAACGGCAGCTCCCGGGATAGGGCCTCCAGATATTGTCTCTGGGTCGAGTGACCCATGAGATCCCATTTGTTGACAATCAGCACACAGCCCTTTTCGGCCTTCTCGATCAGGCTGGCGATGGTTTTGTCCTGGGAGGTCGGGCCCTGGGAGGCGTCAAGCATCAGGACGACAACATCGGCCCGCTCGATGCTCTTCTCGGCGCGGTAGACGCTGTAGCGTTCGACGGCGCCATCGACTTTCCCCATCTTGCGCATACCGGCGGTGTCGGTGAGCAGATAATGCCGCGCGGTGGGGCCGCTGCCGATCGTGAAGGGAACATCAATGCTGTCACGCGTGGTGCCGGGTACATCTGAAACAATAACACGCTGGCGGCGGATCACACGGTTGATGAATGAGGATTTCCCTACATTGGGCCGGCCCACGATGGTGATTTTGAGAGGCTCCGTTGCCGGGGTTGCCGTTACCTCGGGAAGGGAGTCGGCGGTGTGGTCAAGCAGTTCCTGGATACCCCGGTTATGGAGAGCGGAAACGGAGAAAATGGGGAAGCCGAGGCGTTCAAAGGGGGCGGTGAGATCATCGCGCTCTGCATTGTCGCTTTTGTTGATGGCGAGAATGGCTGGAATGCCCTTTCGACGGGTGAGCCGGGCCACCTCTTCATCAAGCGGGGAGAGACCTGTCTCGACATCCACCACGAGAATCACCACGGTAGCGTCCTCGATGGCCGCCTCCGATTGCTGTCGCGTCTCGGTGGCGATGACGTCGCTGTTGGCGGCCCGGTTGAATTCGGAGAGGCCCCCGGTGTCCACCAAGTCAAATGCCTTTCCGGCCCATTCGGCGCGGGCAATGATCCGGTCGCGGGTGACGCCGCATTCCTCGTGGACGATGGCGAGGCGCCGGTTCAGGATGCGGTTGAACAACGCCGATTTGCCCACATTAGGGCGTCCCACAATGGCGACGATCGGATACGTGGCTGCGGGAGTGGCTTCAGGAGTGTTTTTCGTGGGCATGGGTTTTCTCGAGTTGGCGGATTCCGTCTGAAATGTACTGGAATGCAGAGAGCAAGGTAAAGCCTGCGGCGGCCCAGAGGACCCAGGGGAAGCCCCGGATGGGGGCCTGCCCAAGGACCCACAGGATCAGGCCCATCTGGAAAAATGTAGCGATCTTTCCGGCGATACAGGGTTTTACCTCGGCATGTCCGACGGTGATATGGATCAGGAGGGCGCCGATGATCAGCAGGACGTCGCGGCTGATGACCAGCGCGACATACCAGAGCGGCAGGTGGGGATTGAAGCATTGACCCCAGGGCCCTGTGAGGAGGATGAGGGAGGAGATGAGCAGCGTTTTGTCGGCAAGGGGATCGAGCAGGGTGCCCAGCCGGGTCCGCTCATTGCGCGAGCGCGCGAAATAGCCGTCAAGGGCATCGGTCAGGCAGGTGGTTACATAGATCATCAGGGCGGCCCAGCGGAACATCTCGTTAGGTTGATGATCGTTGACGCTCTGGATGTAGTAGAGGGTGAGCAGGATGAAGACGGGGATCAGGAGCAATCGCCCGATGGTAATGCGGTTGGCGAGGGTGAGATTGGCGGTTATGAGTTTGGTGAGCATGAGGGCGATCGTGTTTCAAGGAACAATATCCTACTTCCCCGCATAATGCAATCCGCGAGGCAGGCAGGGAAATGACCCCTTCTTTTCTTTGTCGGCGTGACAGATTACAACCTGGAGTCGGGATGGAAAATAGACTGGCTTTCGCGCGGGGGGGGGCGTAATTTATACTTCAATCATGCAGGGGATAACGGAGAAATGATGATTCAAAAACGGCATCGCGACTCAGTCCGTTCGGCGACGTGGTCAACCCGGGAGTGGCGGGTTTTGGCCCTGTCGCTGATCACGGCATTCATGGCCGCGCTCGTTGGTGTGGCGATCAATTTCAACCAGGCGATTGCCGCCTTTTTCCGTCCCCACGCCAATCAGCCGATTGTTCAGTTCCTGATCAATTTCCTGGTGGTATGGCTGGTGGTGATGCTCATGGCGTCCTATCTCCGATGGCGGAAAGCCGCTCTCAAGAATGAGGAGCTTGAGGACATCGTGGACAGCATCAGTCCCGACGTGCTGCTGGTGGTGGATCCCAAGCGCAACGTGCTCATGACCAGTTCCTCCGTGCTCCGCATGTTTGGACAAGACCCTGAGGATGTTCTGGGGCGGAAGACGGATTTTCTCTATGGCGACCGCCGCTCCCTGCCGAATGACAAGCATGAGATCTATGACGCCCTGGAGAAGGAAGGGTTCCACATCGGACTGGCGAAGGGGATCCGGAAGGACGGGCGGACCTTTCCCTTGGAGATCATCAGCGGCGTGTTGAAAGAGCACGGGGGAAGCGTTCTGCTGCTCCGGGATATAACCGAGCGGAAAAATGCCGAGGAACTGCTGATTGACCGGGAGATGCAGCTTCGTCAGTCGCAGAAGATGGAAGCACTCGGGCTTCTGGCCGGCGGGGTGGCCCATGATTTTAACAACTTGCTCACCTCCATTATGGGATTTGGCAACCTGGCCCTTGAATCCCTGCCCGCGGGACACCCGGCGCAGCAGGATTTGAAGGAAGTTCTCAATAGCGCGGAGCGGGCGGCAAAATTGACCGGCCAGCTTCTGGCCGTCGGGCGGAAGCAACGGATGGAGATTTTCCCGTTGGATTTGAATGCGACGGTGGACGGAATGGTGCTGCTGCTCAAGCGGACCCTGGGAGAGGATGTGGCGCTGGATATCAAGCTGGATCCGCAAGCCGGGATTGTGGAGGCGGATCCGAGCGGCATTGAGCAGGTGATCCTGAATCTTGCCGTCAACGCCCGTGATGCCATGCCGCAGGGCGGGACCTTGACGATTCAGACACAGCGGGTGACCTTGGATGAGGTGTATTGCCGGTCACATGTGGCGGTCGAGCCGGGGACCTATGGGGTGATGCTTGTGCGCGATTCGGGTGTCGGGATGCAAAAGGACATCAAGGAGCGGATTTTCGAGCCTTTCTTCACCACCAAGGCCACCGGCAAGGGAACCGGGCTGGGGCTGTCCCTGGTCTATGGGATTGTCCGGCAATGTGCCGGTTATATTGAGGTGGATAGTCAGCCTGGCTCCGGGACTGAATTCAGGATATTTTTCCGGGCCGCGAAAAAGGCGATTGTGGATAAGCCCCCTGCCGGTTCCGTCCCCGCTTTGGCCGGGACGGAATGCCTTCTGATTGCGGAGGATGACGAGGCTGTGCGGGGATTTGCGGCCAGGATTTTGTCGGGACTGGGATATCGCGTGTACGAGGCTCCCTCCGCGGATGAGGCCTTGCGGCATTGCCGCGAGCACAAGGGAGGGGTAGACCTGGTTCTCGCCGATGTGGTGCTTCCGGGGATGAGCGGGGCCGATTTGGTGGCGCGGGTCAGGGAATTCTGTCCGGCGGCCAAAGTGTTGTATGTGACGGGTTTTGATACCCATCTTGCCGTTCAGCACGGCGTGGATCCGGCTCGTGATCCGATTTTGATGAAGCCCTTCAAGCAGGAGTTGCTGGCGGCGAAAGTGCGGCAGGTTCTGGATGCGGCTGGAGGGGTTCCGGGCAGGTGATATGATTGAGAAAACAGCCATCATCAGGAACGGGCAGGGAATCCACTGCCGGCCTTCCGCCCGGATTGTCACCGAAGCATCCCGTTACGCCGGGAAGATCACCGTTTATTCTGAGGCGGGGGAGGCGGACCTGCGGTCCTTGTTGTCACTGGTTTCGCTGGGGCTTCAAGAAAACTCGTCGATCCGTATCCGCGTCGAGGGTGATGATGAAGAGGCCGTTTGTACCCGTTTTGTCGTCTTGTTTGAGACGCATTTTGATTTCCCTCCCCTGATTCAGGAAGGGCGGAGTGGCATGATGGATGCCCTGATCAGTGATTGATCCGGGTTAATGGGGGTCGGAGTGGCCGGCGGTAAACATTCCTATCCCTCCTGCCAGAGTCAGGAGCATGCCGATGATAAAACCGCCATGGGACAAGCTCGGCTTCAGGATTTGCGTGACGGCCAGTATCAGCAGCCCGAGGCCGACCAGAAGCCCGGATACGACTTTGGGCCCCGCAGTCTTCGACCAATGCCTGGAACGTGGTGTCATTGCAAACCTTCTCCTTCTGATTCCCTAAGGTATACAATTTCCCGGGCCAGATGACAAGCGGCAGGGGCGGTGAAGTCTTTCCGGTTGGCAAGTGCATGGGGATTGATTATGGTTCCGCCTTTCCGTCCTGCGCCTGTAGCCTAATGGACAAGGCATCTGACTTCGGATCAGAAGATTACAGGTTCGACTCCTGTCAGGCGCGCCAT
>CAZMSS010000060.1:0-13377 GCA_964568965.1 uncultured Verrucomicrobiota bacterium
AGATTTCTGCCTGTCTCGTGGGCTCGGAGATGTGTATAAGAGACAGCTATCGTCCGCCATGATCGTGACTCAGGCCGGAACGCTGCCTGCCACCGCCCTGTCGCACGCGTCGCAGGTTGTGAACGGGCTTCCCGAACGCCTTCAGGCCGCCGCCCGAACCCCGCACCAGGCACAAGCCGTTATCTTCGGTCTGTTACTCGACCGCAACCCGGACATGCGGGCCCAGCAGCTTGCCGACCTCTCAAGCCGGGCTGCTGCGGATCTCCACCTGGAAACACAAACGCTCATCCCTCTGCTGGACGACCTGACGAGGGAGGCGCGCCCTGTCCTGGCCAGCCTGGCCACGGCGACCCTGAAACAACTCAGCCCGGAGCAATACCCCCCGTTCCGGGAAACGGTCATGCATCTGGTCGCCTCGGATTCCACGGTAACGTTGTTCGAGTACATGATCCTGCGCATGATGCTGCACAACCTCGACCCCCAGTTCAAGGTGGGCAGTCGTCCGCGTCCCCGGTACACCGAGCTGACCGCGGTGCAGCAGGAAGCCGGCACGGTCTTGTCGGCCTTGGCCTGGTTCGGCACGGTCAACCCGGCTGAGGCGGAGCAGTCCTTTGCCGCCGGACGGGAGAAACTGGGCGTGGGGGCCATCAGCCTGCTGTCGCCGGAACAAGCATCCCTTCAGGAAATGGATGTCGCCCTTGACCGCCTGGCCGAGACCACGCCTCCGGTCAAAGCGAGGCTTGTCGCGGCTTTTGCTGCCACCGTCAGCCGGGATGGCGTGGTCACGCCCGACGAGGAAGAAGCCCTGCGGGCCGCCGCCGATGCCCTGGACTGCCCCCTGCCCCGATACTAGGATTAAGGGGGCACCACTTCCACCTTGCATCTCGTCACTTTATCCATATAATGCGCCCCCGTTTTAACAAGGAGAGCAACATGCGATACGTTGTTTGTATCAAACAGGTTCCGGAGACCACCGATGTACGGATTAATCCGGAGACAAACACCCTCATGCGGGACGGGGTGGCATCCATTATCAACCCCTTTGACATGTACGCCATCGAGGAAGGGCTGCGACTGAAAGCCAAGACCGGCGGGACAGTCACGGTGCTATCCATGGGCCCGCCCCAGGCCGAGGCCGCCCTGCGGGAAGCCATTTCCATGGGTGCCGACGACGGCATCCTGCTCTCCGACCGCGCCTTCGCCGGCAGTGATACGTGGGCCACCAGCTACACCCTGTCGATGGCCATCCGGAAGATCGGCAACTTCGATGTCATCCTGTGCGGCAAACAGGCTTCCGACGGCGACACCGCCCAGGTCGGGCCCGGCATTGCCGTCCATCTGGACCTGCCCCAGATCACCTATGTCCGCAAGATCGAATCCCTCGACGAGAAGACCATCGTCGCGGAACGGTTGATGGAAAACGGCTACGAGGTCATCCAGTCACCCCTCCCCTGCGTGCTGACCGTGGTCAAGGAGATCAACGAGCCGCGCCTGCCGTCTCTGAAGGGCAAGATGGCCGCCAAGAAGGCCGTCATCACCACCTGGAAAGCCGCCGACATCCAGTGCGACCCCAAGTTCACCGGTCTGGAAGGCTCGCCCACCAAGGTGGTCAAGATTTTCACCCCGCCTGCCAGGCAGGGGGGCGAAATGCTGAAGGGCGAACCCTCGGAGGTCGTCCCGCAACTCATAGCCAAACTGAAGGACGCCATTCTCGGCGCCGCCAACTAAGGAACCCACCATGAGCGATCCCATCAAAATCAACGAGAAATGCGTTTTTTGCGGCGCCTGCGTCAAGGCGTGCCCCTTCGGGGCGATCACCCAGGCGGAGCGCAAGACCGTCCCCGTCATCGACCTCACGAAATGCACGCTGTGCGGTTCGTGCGTCACGGCCTGCAAGTTCAACGCCATCTGGATCAAGGAGAAATCCGCCGCCAAGATCGATCTGTCGGCATTCAAGGATGTGTGGGTGTTCGCCGAGCAGCATGACGGCGAGATCCAGTCCATCACCTTTGAACTGCTCGGTGAGGGCCGCAAACTGGCCGATTCGCTGGGAATGAAACTGTGCGCCGTGCTGCTGGGCAGCAACATCCAGGGCCGGACGGCGGAACTGATCGCCCGCGGCGCCGACAAGGTGTACCTGGTCGACCGCCCCGAGCTCGAGCATTTCCAGGACGAGTCCTACGCGAACGTCCTGATCGACCTCGTGAACCGGCACAAGCCCAACGTGTTCCTCTGCGGCGCCTCCACCATCGGGCGCAGTCTGGTTTCACGTGTGGCGGTGCGGGTGAACGCCGGCCTGACCGCGGACTGCACCGGGCTGGCCATCGACCCCAAGACGCGCAATCTGCTCCAGACCCGCCCGGCCTTCGGCGGCAACATCATGGCCACGATTGAGACCCCGAACGCGCGGCCCCAGATGGCCACCGTGCGGCACAAGGTCATGAAGGAAGCCGAGGTCAATCCCGCCCGCAAGGGGGAGGTCTCGATGGAGACCATCGCCGAGGTCCTGCTCCAGTCCAAGGCCCGCCGCCTGAAATTCGTACCCGAGACGGAAACCACGATGAACATCGCGGAAGCCAACATCATCGTGTCCGGCGGGCGCGGCCTGCAGACGGCCGAGAACTTCGCCTTGCTGCGCGAGTTGGCGGATGTGATCGGTGCCGGCGTGGGCGCCTCGCGCGCCGCGGTGGATTCAAACTGGATCCCCTACTCGCACCAGGTCGGGCAGACCGGCAAGACCGTTTGCCCCAAGATCTACATTGCGGTGGGGATCAGCGGCCAGATCCAGCATCTCGCCGGCATGCAGTCCTCGGATATCATCGTGGCGATCAACAAGGATGCGGATGCCCCGATCTTCAAGGTTGCCACCTACGGCATCGTGGGCGACTTGTTCGCCATTCTGCCCCAGTTGACCCAGCAGTTCAGGAAGGTTCTGGGGAAATAGCAGGCTTGCATTGAATAATCTCACGCTGTAGATTCGTTTCAGCTCAGATATTTCACCTTTGGAGATTCATCATGATGACATTCAGGAAATGGGTAGGCACGGCGTGCGTGGCACTGGCAATCGCGGCGACATCGGACTGTGTTACGGCGGGAACGGCGACGCCCGACTCGATCATCGTGATGCCCGCCCGCAAGCGCGTGGTACAACTGGCCTTCCAGATGTCCCGCTGCAAGGACATCGGGATGGTGACCTACAACACCAATCCCACCCTCCGCGAGCCCCTGATTCATGTCTGGAACGGCCAGGAATGGATCCAGATCACCATGCAGGACTTTGTGCAGGGCAGCTTCATGTCCGGCGATCCCAAGCACGTCTTCCTGCTGGGCGACAGCAACATCACCCCCCTGCGGATGTTGGACGATGTCTCCTGGTACAAGGATCTGCACCGCCTGACCACTCTGGACACCACCACGCTCATCAATGAGATCGGCAAGGCGCTCAAGTTCAGCTCGCGCCAGTGGAAATGGCTGGCGGAGGAGAACGGCCTGAAAATCCAGGACCAGAATGCCGACCGGCGCCGGTATGGCCGCTGGGGCGCCCCTGGCAAGGAGAAGGACCTCAATCCGACCAAGCTTGAATCCATTGAATTGCCGCCGGCGTCGATCATAACCGAGCCCAAGGCGGAAAAGACCGATATGCCCCCTGCCAAGCCCGCCGCGCCTGAAAAGGCCGACGTCCCTGAAAAGGCCGCCGCCGTGCAAAAACAACCCGTTGACGTGAAGTTCTCGGTCGAGGAAAAGCCTGTTGTCGAGGAACCGAAACCGGCTTCACCGGTCGCCGAGGAAAAGCCGGCTGCCGCCCCCGAAAAGTCTGCGTGCGACGACGCGACGCCCGACATGCCGGTCACTCAGGACGTAGAGTCCGACAAAACCGAGCCTGCCGGGAAGTAATTCGGCTCATGCCGACAGCTTGCGGCAGCGCACGCCGCCTTCATGCAACAGGGACCGGGTCTGCTTGCTGAACTCGTATTCACGCTCGTAGACCACTTCCAGAATACCGGCATTGATGATCATCTTCGCGCACATCAGGCAGGGGCTCATTGTCGAGTAGATGGTTGATCCCCGCAGGGCAATCCCGTGATACGCCGCCTGGGTGATGGCGTTCTCCTCGGCATGACAACAGACGCACTCCCCCAGATCGGCGCCGGATGGCGCATTCCCGGCGCATCGCTCACAGCCGCCTTCGCAGCAGTTCTTCACGCCGCGGGGCGTCCCGTTATATCCGGTGGAGATGATGCGCTGGTCCTTCACAATCACCGCCGCCACCTGGCGCCGGCAGCAGTTGCCGCGGGTAGACACCACGGTCGCGATGTTCATGAAATAATGATCCCAATCGGGGCGGACAAAGGGTTCTGTTTTCATGTCCATAAAATGCCTGTCCCAACTCGAACGGTCAATCCCTAATCCCCCTCCAGATTTAAGATATTGACGGGAGGCACCCGGTTTGGCAACGTATTGACCAATGAAAGCAATTAGTCCCATCGCGAATGGCCGGAAGAACCTCAGCACGCTGCTGCGGACGGTCGGGGTCTACCTTGTACTCGTACTGGTAGGCTTCCTGCGGTGGGAGGCTTGTGGCTGAAAAGACACAAACCTGAGGCGAAATGAAACCCACCGCAAAAAGCGGTGGGTTTTTTTGTTTTCATAACTATAATGCCACGACACAGAAGAAGAGGAGCGAGCAACATGAGAACCGGTGCGAAATGTACAATTGATGCGCTGAAGGATGCGGGCGTGAAAACCCTGTTCGGGCTTCCTGGTGGAACCGTACTGGATCTTTTCGACGAGCTCGCCCGGGCCCCCTTTGAATTCTTCCTGGTCCGCCACGAGCAGGGAGCCACCCATATGGCGGACGGCTACGCCCGTGCCACGGGGAAACCCGGTTGCTGCATCGTGACCTCCGGACCTGGCGCCACCAACGCCGTAACCGGTCTGGCCACCGCGAACATGGACGGAATTCCCATGGTCTGCATCTCCGGCCAGGTCCCCTCCCATATGATCGGGAACGACGCCTTCCAGGAAGCCGACACCGTCGGCATCACCCGGGCGGTCACCAAGCACAACTACCTGGTGAAGAACGTGGACGACCTGCCCCGCATCATCGCGGAGGCCTTCGAGATCGCGACCACCGGGCGACCGGGTCCGGTTCTCGTTGACATTCCCAAGGACATTCAGCGGCAGACGACCAGTGCCACCTTTTCGGGCAAGCCCGAACGCAGGGGGTACAAACCGGTCTATGAGGGAAATCCCCGGCAGATCACCAAGTTGGCCGCCGCCATCAACGCCGCCCAGAGACCGGTGATTCTCGCGGGTGCCGGCGTGATTGCCGGCGGTGCTTCAGCCGAACTGACCGCCCTGGCCCACAAGGGCAATATTCCCGTCACCACCACCCTGCTCGGGCTGGGGGGATTCCCCGATACCGATCCCCTGGCCCTGCGTATGCCGGGCATGCACGGCAGCGTGGCCGCGAACCGGGCCATCAGCACCTGCGACCTCCTGATTTCCGTCGGCGCGCGCTTTGACGACCGCGTGACCGGAAAGGTCTCGGAGTTTGCCCCGAATGCCATCATCGCCCATATTGACATCGATCCCTCCGCCATCGCGAAGAGCGTCCGGGTGGATATCCCGGTCGTCGGGCACGCCAAACTCATCCTCAAGGAACTGATCCCGCAGGTCGAATCGGCCAAGAGGAAGGAATGGCTGACCCAGATCCAGGGCTGGCAGAAATCGGCGCCGTTTTCCTACGACACGAAGGAGCCCCGGATCCTGGCCCAGTACGCCATCGAACAGATCTACGAGGTGACGAAGGGAGACGCCATCATCACCACCGACGTCGGGCAGCACCAGATGTGGGCGGCGCATTTCTTCAAGTACACCAAGCCGCGCTCGTTCATCTCCTCGGGCGGCCTGGGCACGATGGGCTTCGGCCTGCCTGCGGCCATCGGGGCCAAGGCGGGTTGCCGCAACCGCAACGTCATTGCCATTTCAGGCGACGGAAGCATCCAGATGAACTTCCAGGAACTGGTGGTCGCGGTCGAGCATGACCTGCCCATCGTGGTGGTCATCATGAACAACGGGTATCTCGGCATGGTTCGCCAGTGGCAGGAGATGTTCTACAAGAAGGAATACTCCGCCGTCCGGCTGGACCAGGATCTGCGGGCCCGGAACGAGAAGATCCGGGAAAAACACCCGGGCTACCTGCCCGACTTTGTGAAGATGGCCGAAGCCCACGGGGCGGCCGGCCTGCGGGTGACCGAAAAACGTGACGTGGCCCCTGCCCTTCGCAAGGCGCTGGCCATGAAGCGGCCGGTGGTGGTTGAATGCATCACCAAGCCCGATGATAATGTGTACCCGATGGTGCCCCCGGGAGCATCACTGTCCGAAATGGTCCAAGGTCTGGCGTGAAGGGAGAACTGACAATGAACAGCAATAATCAGTCAATACGACGACATATCATAACCGCCCTGGTGGACAATGAGCCCGGGGTTCTGGCCCGCGTTGTCGGCCTGATCTCCGGTCGCGGCTATAACATCGAAACCCTGAACGTCGGCCCCACCCAGGACCCGACCATCTCCCGCATGACCATGCAGGTCCCCGGCGATGACCGCGTCCTGGAACAGATCACCAAGCAGCTCAACAAGCAGGTGGACGTCATCAAGGTTACGGACCTCACCCGGGAACCGTTCCTGAACCGGGAATGCATCCTGGTCAAGGTCGAGGCCACCCGCAAGAGCCGTTCGGAAATCATCGAACTGGCGGATGTCTTCGGGGGGAAAGTCGTCTCTATCCAGAATGCCTCCATGGTCATTCAACTGGTCGGCGAACAGCAACACGTCGCCGACTTCATGGAACTGGTGAAGCCGTTCAGGATTCTGGACGTCTCCCGGTCGGGCGTCATTGCCATAGGGAAGGAATAAGGGAGCCATGAGCACAAAGAAAGACCTGGACCGTGTCATTATCCTGGACACGACGCTCCGCGATGGCGAGCAGGCACCCGGATGCAGCCTGAACCACCGCGAAAAACTGGAGATTGCCTATGCCCTTGCGGCCCTGAAAGTGGACGTGATCGAGGCCGGGTTCCCCATTGCCTCGCCGGACGATTTCCATGCGGTCCACACCATCGCCGAAAGTGTCAAGGGACCGACCATCTCAGCCCTCGCCCGAACCGTTGAAAAGGACATCGAGCGGGCCGGAAGGGCCATTGAACCGGCTGCCAGCCGGCGCATCCACACATTCAGCTCAGGCAGCGACATCCACCTGGAGAAGATCCTGAAGATGACCCGCGCCCAGAATATCGAGCGTTCGGTCAAGGCCGTCAAATTCGCGCGCACCTTCACAGATGACGTGGAATATTCCGCCCAGGACACCACCCGGTCCGACCGTGAGTACCTGGTGGATCTCTACACGGCCGTCGCCGAGGCCGGGGCCACCACACTGAACATCCCGGACACCGTCGGCTACGCAATCCCGGAAGAGTACGGCGCCATGATCCGATACGTGTCCGAACGCGTCAAAGCCCGTGTTCCCGGCGTCATCATCTCGGTCCACTGCCACAACGACCTCGGCATGGCCGTTGCCAACTCACTGGCCGCCGTCAGGGCCGGAGCCCGCCAGATCGAGTGCACGATCAACGGACTGGGCGAGCGCGCCGGCAACACCTCGCTGGAGGAGATCGTCATGGCCATCCGCACCCGCCAGGATTATTTCAACCTGCGCACCAACGTCGAGACCCGGGAGATCTTCCGCGTCAGCCGCATGGTCAGCCGCATGACGGGCATGATCGTGCAGCGCAACAAGGCGATCGTGGGGGCCAATGCCTTCGCACACGAATCCGGCGTCCACCAGGACGGCATCCTCAAGGAGCGAACGACGTATGAAATCATGCGCCCCGAGGATATCGGCATCGAGGGATCCGACCTCGTCCTCGGCAAGCACTCCGGGCGGCACGCCTTCCGGGACAAACTCACCAAGATGGGCATGAAATTGACGGACGCCGAAATCGAGAGCGCCTACAACCGTTTCATCGAGCTCGCCGACAAGAAAAAGAACATCTACGAGGATGACCTGCTGGCGATCGCCCGCGATCAGATGGACGTGATCGACAACGCGTTTATCCTGGACTACCTCAATGTCTCCTCGGGAACCGGGACCGTTCCTACCGCCACTCTCCGCCTCAAGCATGGCAAGGAGATCCTGCAGGACGCGGGCTGCGGCGACGGCCCGGTGGATGCGGCGCTCAAGACCATTGATCGCATCACCAAGGTCAAGGGCAAGCTGCTCGATTTCTCCCTTCAAGCCATCTCGAGCGGAAAGGATGCGATGGGTGAAGTCACCCTGCGCGTTGCCTTCGGTGATGACATCATCAGCGCCAAGGCGGCCAGCACGGATATTGTCGAGGCCGGCACCAAGGCCTATCTGTCGTGCGTCAATCGATTCCTTTTCAACAAGGCTGCCCACGCGAAGGTCAAACGGGAAGCGGGGGCCTCACGGTGAAAGGTCTGAGCGGACACACCCTGCCCTTTGCCGTGCTGGGGCACCCCATCGGCCACACCCTGTCGCCGATCATGCACAACGCGGCGTTCCAGTCCCTGGGGCTGGACGCCATCTACATGGCGTATGACGTGGCTCCCGGCAATCTGCTGGGCGTGCTGGAAGCGATGGGGAAAATGGGGTTCCGCGGAGTCAACCTGACCGTACCCCTGAAGGAAATCGCCTTCAAGGGACTCAGCGACCTGGACCTGACCGCCCGGCGGTTGGGCGCCGTTAATACCGTTGAGTTCACCTCCTCCGGCCTGCGCGGTCACAACACTGATGGAAAGGGCTTCCTGACCGCCGTGCGGGAGTCGTTCAATTTCTCAGTCAAGGGCGGCACCCTGTTTGTGATGGGTTGCGGCGGGGCCGGGCGGGCGGTGGCAATCACTGCCGCAGGCGAGGGCGCACACAGGTTGATCCTGGCCGATATTGACGAAGCCCGCTGCAGGGCCGTCAGCCGGGATATCGCCACCCTTTCACCCTCGACGCGGGTCGAATGGGCGGGCGCCACGGCGGCCGACTGGGCACGCCATACGCCCGATGCTGATCTCATCGTCCAGGCTTCCCCGGTGGGAATGAAGCCCGAGGATGTTTGTCCCCTGCCCCCGTCCGCATTCCGGGCGGGGCAGCTGGCCTTCGACCTCGTGTACAACCGCCCGGCCACCTGTTTCACCCAGGCGGCCACCGCAGGAGGGGCAAGGGCTTCAAACGGCCTCGGCATGCTGCTTCACCAGGGAGCCGAGGCGTTTTCCATCTGGACCGGGAAACCCGCTGCCGTCGAGGTCATGCGGCAAGCTCTGGAAAAAGCCCTCTACGGGTAAACCATGATCACCGCCCTCTTCAGCCTCATCCTGGCTGCCTACGCGGGCATGCATCTATATTTATTCCGGAAGATCACCGCCGCCTTCACCCCACCCCGGTTTGTCAGGATCGGGGTGGCCGTCTATCTCGTGGTAATGTCCCTGGCCCCTTTCCTGGCACGCCAGCTGGATCATGACGGGCATCCCGCCCTCGCCCGGGTGATCAACCTGCCTGTCTTTATATGGATTGCCTGGCTGTTCTGGTTTTTCATGGGCGGTCTGGCGCTTGACCTCTGGAACCTGCTGGCCCGCAGTCTGCGCCGCCCCATGCCGGCCTGCTCCCGGTTGCTGGTCAGTCCGTTGAGCCAGGTTCAAGTCCTGTTCCTGGTGATCATAGCCGCAACCGCCTGGAGCCTGGTTGAGGCCGCCCGCCCCCGGATTCGAGAGGTCACGATCCACAATCCGGCACTCTCCGCTCTCAACCCGATCCGGGTGGTCCAGGTTTCCGATGTCCATCTCGGGATGATGCGGAGCCAGGGCTGGAACCGCATGATCTGCCAGCGCATCGAGGCCCTCAAGCCGGACCTGCTGGTCAGCACCGGCGATCTTGTGGACACCTCCATGAAAAACATCGGGAACCAGGTCGATCCATGGGCGGCCCTGCATCCCCCTCTGGGGAAATTCGCGGTTCTCGGAAACCATGAATACTATCTCGGGTTGACCGATTCGCTGGCCTTTCACGCCAAGGCTGGATTCCATCTGTTGCGCGGCGAAACGGTGGCCCTCTCCCCCTCATTTCAGATATCCGGGGTGGATGACAAGGATGGGTCGCGGCTCGGCCTCCCCTGTTACCGTGATGAATCCGGATTGAACCCCACTCCGGAAAGGAACCGCTTCAGCCTGTTGCTTAAACATCAGCCCACGGTATTGGCGGGCTCAACCCATTGCTTCAACCTGCAGCTTTCAGGACATACCCATGGGGGCCAACTTTTCCCATTTCAGGGATTTGTACTGCTTTTCTACCCCTACTTGTCCGGCCTCTACAAGCCGGCAGAGAGGTTTCAGATATACGTCAGTGCGGGCACAGGAACCTGGGGGCCACCGCTTCGCCTCTTCGCGGCACCCGAGATAACCGTCTTCACGCTTACGCGCTAGGCTGGCTTGAGTCGGCCCCTTGACCGCCGTCACTGGCGTCGGACTGGTGATGGAAGGATCGGCCGGATCGGCGACGACGGGGACGACGGCGTCGATCACCCATATCGTCCTCCCGTTCCTGCCGGGGATTCCATTTAATTGACAAAGCCTGTTGAAGCGCCTCCCGCGGTTCCCCGTTCAGGCGCACCATGAATTCAAGATAGGCCACCGCCTCGGGAAAGAACGCCCGTGTCGACAACGGACGGGCACGCCGTCCGCCATCGGCCGTCAAACGGGGCTGCGAGGCAAGGATTTCAGCCGTCCGGAACCGCACAGTCTTCGGAACCTGGACCCGTTCCGTCAGTCCGCCGAAATGCTCCATCGTCACCGAATGCAAGGCCAAGCCCTTGTGCTGGCCCTGTTCGGTCAATTCACCAGCCCTGGCCTCATGCATGCCGCCGAACATCAGCGCAAACAACAGGGCCGGGGACACATCGCGACCGGCCTGGCGCCAGTCATCCACCTGCTTGAGCGCCTCGCTGATTCGCCGGCATTCCGGGGTTCCCGTGTTGGGCCCCAGCCAGGATCCCAGTTCCGGAAATAACATGCTGTAGAGTCCGAATTCGCGAAGCAGTTCGTAGGCGCGCTGGGCGGCCTTGCAGAAAAACAGTTTCTGCACTTCCTCATAGAGCCGGGACCGATTGGCCAGCGCCAGCTTCCCGTGGTGCTCACGGATTGCCGCCGCCGTGGCCGGATCAAAGTCGAAGCCCAGCATGGCGGCAAAACGGACGGCCCGGACCATGCGCACAGGATCTTCCACACAGCGCACCCCGGGGTCGCCAATAAACCTGATCACCTTGCGCTGGAGGTCCTCGAGACCGCCCACATAGTCGATCAGGGAGTAATCCCGGATGTTGTAGAACAGCGCATTGATGGTGAAATCCCGCCGGAGGGCATCCTCCTCGGGTGTCCCGAAAAGATTATCGCGCACAATCATGCCGTCGTCGCGGCGGATATGATGGTTGTTTTCGGGAGCCGGGGCCCGGGGGGCTCTCTCGAAGTCGGGCTGATCAGACTGATCGGACTGATCAGACGGATCCGGCTGATCAGACGGATCCGGCGGCACGTTGGCCCGGAACGTGGCGACCTCGATGATTTTGTCGCGCCCGAAGAAGACATGGGCAAGGCGGAAACGGCGTCCAATCAGGCGGCAGTTGCGGAATACACGCCTCACCTCATTGGGGGTGGCGTCGGTGACGATATCAAAATCCTTGGGGATCCGGCCCAGGAGCAGGTCCCGCACGCCTCCGCCTGCGATATAGGCGACGAAATTCGCTTCCTTGAGCCCGTAAAGCACCTTCAACGCTTCAGGGCTGATATTCTGGCGACTCAGGGAATGATCAGATCGTTTAACAATAACCGGTTCCACGCTTATTCCTTAAAACCATATATTTTCGCACCCCGGCCGTCACTTGTCAAACTCCGTTCCCCAACAGATGCTGGCCCCCATCCACAAACAGCGTCTGCCCGGTAACGCCCTGCAGCTTGAGCATCTGCACGACACCCCCGGCAATATCCTGCGGAGTGATGCGGCACTTGAGGGGAATGCGACCGGCACGTTCATAGAGATACTGCGAGCCTTTGCCCGGCGGAGGCAGAACCGGGCCCGGGGCCACCGCATTCACGGTGATATCCGGGGCCAGGGCCAGGGCCGCCTCCTCGGTAAAGGCGGCCAGCGCTTTTTTCGACAGCGAGTAGGGAATGCATTCGACATCGTTGGCCTTGACTCTGCGGTCCAGCAGGTTGACCACGGCCCCTTTGTCGGCCTGCTCAGCAAACAACCGCGTCAGCAGGATGGGCGCAAAAAGGTTGATGCCGAACTCTACCAGAAGTTTCTTCTCCGTCACGGCCTTCAGACGGTTTTTATGGAAGACGGCCGCATTGTTCACCAGGATGTCGAGCGGGCCCGCCTGCTTCAAGGCCGAGGCCATCAGGGACCGGCAATCGGCCTCGGAGTCGATCGCCTCCTTGACCACCCAGGCCTTCACGTCGCGGCTCTGGAGCGTCGTGGCAAGCTGCTGCGCAGACTCGACCGACCGGCTGCAGTGAATCACCACATTGCACCCTTCCGCCGCCAGGGCCTCGCAGACCGCCTTCCCGATCCGGACCGCCCCGCCGGTAACCAATGCCGTTTTGCCATGAAGGTTCATGTTCTCATCCTTTCCTCAAGCCACGCGTCGAATCATCAGGCGGGGGACGCCACTGCGGCGGCGGCTTTCATGCCGGCCATGGTGACAGCCCCCTCATACAACGCCTTCCCCACAATGACCCCGTCCAGATTGGGGAGATCCAAGGCGGCCAGCGCCGTGATATCCCGGCAGGTTGAAATGCCTCCCGAGGCGATCACCTTCGCCTTCACGGCACGACAGAGCATCCGTACCCCCTCGACATTGGGCCCCGTCAACATGCCGTCTGTGGCGGTGTCCGTGTAGATGATGGTGCTCACGCCCAGGCCGGAGACCCGCCTGGCAAGATCCACCGCCAGGGTCTCCGTCGTCTCAACCCAACCCTTGACCTGGACCCTGCCGTTGCGCGCATCAATGCCGACCGCCAGGCGGTCGCCAAACCGTTGTACCAAAGCCGCGAGGGCACCGGGATCAGCGCAGGCCCGCGTGCCCAGCACCACTCTCCGCACACCGGCATCCAGCATACGTTGGATGTCATCATCCGTACGGAGTCCCCCGCCCAACTCAACCGGGATCGGGATCGCGGCCGCAATCGCCCGCACGATGTCATGGTGAACGGGATGCCCGGCAAAGGCCCCATCCAGATCCACCACATGCAGCCAGTCCCCGCCGGCATCCGCCCACTTGCGGGCCATCGCAACCGGGTCATCGGAATAAACCGT
>CAZMSS010000061.1:0-13302 GCA_964568965.1 uncultured Verrucomicrobiota bacterium
AGAGCTGGGCCTGATTGTGGAGCAGGCGTATGAGTCCGTCCTCCCCTAGTTCCTTGCCCTTGGCGTTTGTGATTTCTATGGCGCCATCGGTGTACAGCAGTAGCCGGTCGCCTGCCCCCAACTGTATCTCCTGCTCGGGATAGTCGTAGCTTTCCATCATGCCAAGGGCGGGTTGTGAATCCCCCTGCGGGAGAGCCCTCCCGTCGGCATGGAGCAGCAAGGGCGCCGGGTGGCCGGCCCTGACATAATTAAACCGGCCGGTCACCACGTTGTAGATGCCGTAGACCGCTGTGGCAAAATAGCCCTCCCCAACGGCAAGGGTGTACAAACTCCGGTTGATCTGACCCAGGAAACGCGAGGGGGAAACCAGTTCGGCGCGCCAATCCTCCCACAGGGAACGCAGCTGCATGGTATATAGGGCGGCGGCCACCCCATGCCCCATTACGTCGGCAATCAGGATGCCATACAGGTTCTCCCCGATCCGCTCAATCCGGTAATAATCGCCCCCGACAATCTCGCTGGGAGTGTACCTCACGTCAAAGGCCACGCGGGGATCCACAGGAAACTCGGTTGTCAGGGCGGCCGCCTGGATCATTTTCGCCCGCACCAGGTCCTCGACACTGGCAGTCAGGTCCCGGAAGATCTCAATCCCGCCCACCACCTTGCCCATGCCGTCACGGATCGGCGCCACCGAAACCTCCACGGGCACCCGGCTCCCTGAACGGTGCTGCGCATACACCAGCAGGGGCTGGTCGCTGGCCTGCCCCGTGACAATGCAACGGTGCAGGGGACAATACTCCTCGCCGCACAACTTGTGGCCGTCCTTGTCAACATGGATCAGGATGTTGTCATAACAACTCTTCCCAACCACCTCGCCGGCCCCCCACCCCGTAATCCGCTCGGCCGCCTGGTTCCAGAAAAGGATGTTCCGGTTGACATCGGTGACATACACGCCGTCACCAAGGGCATTCAGAATCACCGGGGCCCCCAATCGTCGCAACGACAAACTGGAAAACAACCTTTTCACAGGCGCCTCCTTCGCAGGAGCAGCGGATCTTATTTCACGCTGAACCTATAGATGATGGTGTTCTTGTATACCTGCCACCGTTTCAGGACAACCGAGGGGAACTCCGGCCGGTTGGGCGAATCGGGATAGTGCTGCGGCTCCATGCAGAAGCCGTTCCTGAACTGATAGGCCTTCCCGCCTTTTCCGATCAGGTGCCCGTCCAGGAAATTGCCGCAATAGAACTGCAGTCCCGGCTCGGTGGACAGCACCTCCATGACGCGCCCGCTCGTGGGCTCATACACGCGGGCCATCAACCCCAGCTTGCCTTTTCCGGTCTTGTTGATCACCCAGTTGTGGTCATACCCGCCCCCGAATTTCAACTGCTCGTCCTTGTCGTTCACCCGCGCCCCGATTGCGGCCGGTTTCCTGAAATCAAACGGCGTGCCCTCCACGGGCCGCAGTTCCCCGGTGGGGATCAACCCTGCATCCACCGGCGTGAAACGATCAGCCAGGATCGTCACTTCATGCTGCAAAATGTCCCCGCTGCCTGCCAGGTTGAAATACGAGTGGTGGGTCAGGTTGCATATTGTGTCCTTATCCGTCGTGGCGGTGTAATCCAGACGGAGCTCATTATGGTCCGTGAGGGTATAGACAGCGGTCACGGAGAGCGTCCCCGGATAGCCTTCCTCCCCGTCCTTGCTCACATACTTCAAGGTCAGGCTGGGCTCCTTTTCGCCATCCTTCACTGTGGCCGCCCACACCACCTTGTCGAATCCCTTGATTCCCCCGTGAAGGTGATTGGGCCCATTGTTGGTCGCCAGGTTGTACGCCTGCCCGTTCAGTGTGAACTGCCCCTTGCCGATCCGGTTCCCGTACCGCCCGACGAGGCAACCAAAATAGGGGGTATCCTTGACATAGTCTTCCAGCTTGTCGTACCCGAGGACCACATCCCCGAAATTACCGGCCCGGTCCGGAACCGACAGCGAAACGACAATCCCCCCATAGTTGATGATCCGGGCCTGCGCGCCCTTGGCATTTGACAGCGTGTAGAGACTCACCTCCGTGCCGTCAGCCAATTTCCCGAAAGGCTTCTGTTCCACCGCCGCCTGACTCGACCCGACGCCCACCACACCCAGAACGGAAGCCATTGCCGCCACCCGCCTCATCACATTGAATTTCATTCTTGCGGACTCCTTTTGTGTTTCGCTATGGCCTGTAAAATAAACGTCTCCCCCGAGGACAACAATCCTATAATGCGCGCCCGGGAGAACCCTCGTCTTACCGGTTCAGCGCCACAATCGCCCGCTCATTGTCCGAGGTCGACATCACCAGCATGCATTTGGCCTCACTGATTCCCGCAGAGGCATAGAGGTGGTTGATATCAATGCCATCCCTGGCTAGTTTCTCGGTCATCGTCCTCAACATGCCCGGTTTATGGGGCAGGTCAACCTGGACGACATTCCGCTCCTGCGGCTGATAGTTCCTGGCGCGCAGGGCGTCCACCGCCCGAAGATTATCCTCCGTGACCAGCCGGATGACGGCGAGCTGATCCTCACAGACCCCTTCCACCGCCAATATATTGACGCCTTTCTCCGCGATGATCCGGACCATCTCGTGCAACACCCCGACGTCATTACGGACCTCGACAACGATCTCCTTAGCCTGATGAGCCGTAAACATGGTGCACCTCCCTTCTATCGAGTAGTTTAGTACTGCGGGCGGGCAGGTCAACCCTATTTACCGGCCCAGCACGGCTGCCATGTCGGGGGGGAGGGGAGCTTCAAACTGCATGAGCTGACCCGTGGCGGGATGCCGGAATTCGAGCTCCAGGGCATGGAGGGCCTGGCGGTCCATCCTGAGCCGCCGGCGATCCTCCACCGTGAGAGCGTCGGTGCAGAACCTCACAAACATCATCGGGTCGGGGCCGTACAGTTTGTCGCCCACCACCGGGAATCCCAGAGAATGCAACGTCGCCCGTATCTGGTGCAGGCGCCCCGTGTGCAGGACCGCCTCGACTTCACTCACCCCGTTCACATGGCTCAGCCGCCGAAAATCCGTCTCCGCCCACTCTGCCCCGGGGACGGCATCGGGCGCCGGGGTTCGGGGTTCAGGGTTGAGCCGGGATGGTTCAAAGCGACGACGCTTGTGAACCCCCGATTCCGGGTCGGGCCGCATCCATCCGCGCGCCTCGAGCGTGTCGGGGAACAGGCCCTCCACGACGACAATGTAGCGCTTCACCACGCGCCGCTCGGCGAACTGGGCTCGGCACCGGGCCTCCACGCCGGAATGCTTCGCCACCACAACCAGTCCCGAAGTTTCCCGGTCCAGCCGGTTGACCAGGATCGGCGCCTCCAGGCAGTGCCGCGTCTTGAGGTAAGCCCAGAGCGTATGGTTGAAATATCGTCCGGCGGGATGGCAGGGCAGATTCGCGGGCTTGTTGATCACCATCACGTCATAATCCTCAAACACAACGGCTATATCGAAACACACGGGGGGCTCGGCGACGTCCTGCGCGATGAATTCCACCGTGTCGCCCGCCTGCAGCACCCGGCCGGCCTCCGCGGCGCAGTCGTTCACCATGACCCGCTTCTCCCCGATCCGCTCCTGCCACTGGTCCCGGGTGTGATAGGTGAACCGGCTCGCGAGGAAATCGAGAAGGACAACCTCTTTCTGCCCCGGGGGCAGGGTGTGTTTGATGCGTCTTTTCATGCCGCCCGCATACTATCCCCTTTCCCGGCCTTCTTCAATCACGCCCTCAGCTCGACGGTTTCTTGACTTTCAGGCGGGGTTTGTCTTCTATGGGCGGTCATGACGGAGACCAGTATAATGTCAAAACTATCGTACGGAACACTCTTGCAGGGTGAGGCGGCCATGATGGACCGCCAAATGGAGGCCTTTCTGACCCAGCCCGTGGATCAGGAGTGGATCCCGGAAATCAAGGAGGCCGACCGCTTCCAGACCACCATCAGCCAACCCGTGTCAGTCACCGGCCCGGGCACCTTTTTCGGGCGGGCCCAGCGCACCCTTCACTTTTTGCCAAGCACCGCCGAGGGGTGGTGGTTTGACCGCACGGACCTGCCCGACGCCATGCCGATCAAGGTGGCCGCGAGCAATGTCTGGACCACCCAGCGCAACATCGTGCTCTGCAGCGGCTCGCCCCACAACTACATGCGCATGGTGGAGCATATCGTCGCCCTGCGGCTGGCGCTGAACGTCGACAACCTGATGATCCGCATGGACTCGGGCGATCCGCCCCTGTTCGACCGGGGCAGCATGGATCTCGTGGAGGCCATCGAGAAGGCGGGGGTCAGGAAAACCAATCAGCCCGTGCATTATGTCACCGTCCGGGAACCGGTCTCCATCCTGGCGCCCAACGGGAGTTTTCTGGTGTTCACGCCCTGCACGGGTATCCCGGCGCTGAACCTGGATGTGGCCGTGAACTTCAAGACTGCCATCGGCCAGCAGCGCCTCAAGATCCGGCTCACTCCGGAGACCGGGCGCTATGGTTCCCTCGCCCGCACCAACTGCTCCTTCACCCAGATGCTGTTCACCAAGACAATCGGCAAACTGTTCGCCGACGTGCGCAACCTCGGCTACACGAACCGGAACATCCTGGTGGCCGGGCGGCGGGGCTACCACAACACCCCGACCATGTTCCACAACGGGAAGGCGCTGGAGGCGGTCTGGCACCGCACCATCCTCGACCTGGTGGCCGCCATCGCGCTGATTGATTCCGGTCGGTTTGTAGGCAACGTCTACTCCTACAAGGCCGGGCACACGCTGGATGTGGTCATGGTCCGGAAATTGTTCGAGCGCGACCTGCTGTGCCCGTATCCGGCCGCCTAGCTCTGCCAGCAGCCCAAGGCTTCCATCTGATCCTGATGGCGCAGAAAAGCATCCACCACAGCGGGGTCAAACTGGCTTCCGCTGCAGCTCCGGATCTCTTCCGCGGCCTTGGCCGGCGTCATCGCCCGCCGGTACGGCCGGTCTGAGCGCATGGCATCATAGGAATCAATCACGGCAAATATCCTGGCCCCGAGGCAGATATCATCGCCCTTCAGGCCGCGGGGATACCCCTTCCCGTCATACCGCTCCTGGTGGGAGCGGACCAGTTCCGATACATCCTTGAGGTAGGGACTGGAGGCCAGGATACTGTAGCCGACCTCCGGGTGTGTTTTCATCACGGCCCATTCATCCTCGGTCAACGGGCCTTCCTTGAGCAGGATGCGGTCGGGCACCGCAATCTTCCCGATGTCGTGCAACTGGGCGCCACGCGCCAGAGTGTCCAGGTCGCGGCGGGGCAGGCTCATCATCTTCCCGAGCGTAAGGGCCAGCGTCCGCACCCGGTTGCTGTGCTGCCCGGTGTTGTGCTCCCGCACATCCAGCAGCCCGACCATCGCTTGAAGGGTGAAATCATACGAATGCTTCAGCTCCTCCATCGTCTCCAGAAGCGCCGCGCTCTTCTGGCGGATCATTTCCTCCAGGTGCAGGCGGTACCGCTCGTTCTCAACCTTCAGGCGCCGGTGCTCCATGGCCTTCTCAACAACGGCCAGCAACTGGGCCGCGGCCACCGGTTTCTCGATAAACTCAAAGGCCCCCTGCCGGAGACACGCCACCGCGTTCTCCTTGGTCGCATACCCCGTCATCACCACGGTCATCACGAAGTTATCCGTCTGCCGGAGCGCCGCGAGCAACTCCACGCCGCTCACGCCGGGCATGCTCAAGTCGGTGACGGCAATGTCATAATAACCCGGGCGCTGCCGGACTTTGTCAATCGCCTCCTGGGATTCCTTCGCCGTGTCCACGAAATACCCGGCGCCTTCCAGGATTCTTTTCAACATGGCCAGGATCATCTCATCATCGTCCACCACGAGCAGGCAGGGATTCCGGTGGCCCTCCGCCTTCAGGTCATCCCTCGCCTTGACGTCGCCTGCCTTGGTTGTCCCGCCCTCCCCGGCATACGGCTCGGCCCACAGGCTCACCCGGTTGCGCCCTTCACGCTTCGCCCTGTATAGGGCGATGTCGGCCAGGCGCAGCATTTCGCTGGCATGGTCTGAGGGGGTGATATCGCGGCTCGTGGCCAGCCCGATCGAGGCGGTCATTTTCAGGCGGAGCGTATCGGGGCAGAAGATATGCTCATCCACCGCCTTGCGGATGCGGTTACCCAGTGTGAGACCGGAGGGGAGATCCGTATGGGGAAGCATGATCACGAACTCATCCCCGCCATAGCGGGCCACCACATCCGAGGTCCGGGCGACCTTCCTGAGGATATCGGAAAACTCCCGCAGGATTTGGTCGCCTGCCAGATGCCCGTGTGTGTCGTTCACCGTCTTGAAATGATCGAGGTCCGTGATGGCCACCGCCATGTTGTGCCCGTACCGGCGCGCCAGTTGCCAGGCCTGCTCCGTCTGTTCCTCGAAATACGCCCGGTTGTAAAGTTTCGTCAGGGAATCATGCGCCGCCATCTGGCGGATACGCGTGACGGCAGAAAGAATGGAGGAGAGCACGTTGGCAATGTGGTACACAAACGCCACATCCACCGCGGCCAAGGTCTCCGGCTTCGCAGCGGCCAGCAATAAAACCCCCTGGACCTCGTTGTGGACCAGCAGCGGGATGGTGAGCAGTCGCCCCGGGACCGACGGTCCCTCAGGGCCCGCCGGAACTCCCTCAACCTGGAGCCGCAAGTCGTCACGGTTGACAGTCTTGCCGCTCAGGGCCTCGTACCGCGCCACGATTTCCTCGCGGGCGGCCGCCATGAATTTTTCGGATACGCAGCTCTGGGCACTCAGCACGATGATCGTCTGGCCCTCCGAAAACCCGAACAGCCCGGCCACATCGCAGGACATCAGTTCGCCCAACCCCTCGCTCAACTCCCGCAGCGCCTCCACAAAGGTGCCCGATGCCAGGGCCGTCTCCCCGAGGTGCCCCAGCATCCTCAATTGGCGCTGGTGCTGCTCGAGGCCGGGCCCCGCGCCCCCCATCCCCGCACGCCGATCCAGATACTCATCGAGCACCACCTGACCCAGCTGGCTCGGGCGCACGGGTTTCTGGAGCATACGGCTAATATTGAGGCTCTTGGCGAGCTCCTCGGAGACATCATCCATAAAGCCGGTCATGATGATGAATCCCAGCCAGGGCCAGATGTTCCGGGCTTCCTGGATAAAGGTGATCCCGTCCATCTCCTGCATCCGCAGGTCGACCAGCACCACGTCGAAATCCTGGCGCAGAAGGATCTGAAGCGCCATGCGCCCGTTCTCCGCGACCTCCACTGCGCCGCCGTAGGACATCAGGATACGCTGGGACAACAGGCGTATGGCCTCGTCGTCATCCACCACGAGCATCCGGATCCCCGCCAGATTGATTGTGTCCTTTGTACCGGTCGTCATCACCGATCTCCGCAATTAATCGCTGTTGGTTTAAAGAATTTCACACTTCCCCCCCTTGCCGCAAGGGGTTTCTGGATAAAAACGCAGGATACGGCTTGGTTTTTTATCAGAAAAACCCTGATTCAAAATCAGGGTTTCCCCGATTGTTAACTTTTCATCCTTCAGGCATCCTCGCCGCAATGAATAAAGGGACTGTCATCAGGATGCTTCTGGTCGGCTTGAGCGTGAGCGCGTTTCGCTCCGCGGAGGCCGCTCAGAGCCTGGGCGAAAAAGCCGGGGCGCTTTCCGCGTTCCGCGCGGATCACCCCCTGCTCATGGTCTTTGGCCATATCGGTGCCCTTCTGCTGGTACTGGGATTCTTTGCGATTGTGCTCGCCGGCTTCACCCGTGGGCCGGGCGACCTGTAATAGCACCTACCCCTTCTGGATTAGCAACTCGCCCTTCTTCACCTCCACTTTTACGCTGTCCCCTTCCTTGACATCCCCGGAAACAAGCAGTCGGGCAATCGGCGTTTCAAGTTGGTTCTGAATCAGCCGCTTCAGGGGACGGGCCCCGTATACCGGATTGTATCCCTCCCGGGTCAGCAGGTCCCGGGCCGGCGCACTCACGGTGAGGGCTACCCGCTGTTCCGCCAGGCGCTGCCGCAATTCGGCTGTCTGCAGATCCACGATGAAGCCAAGTTCCGCCAGGGTCAACGGCTTGAACAGGACCACGTCATCAACCCGGTTGAGGAACTCGGGACGGAAACTCCGCTTCAGCTCCTCCATGACTTCACGCCGCGTCCCCTCCTTGATCTGTCCGTCCTCCCCGATCCCCTCCAGCAGGAGGGGCGAGCCGATGTTGCTGGTCATGATGACGATCGTGTTCTTGAAGTTCACCGTACGGCCGTGCGAATCGGTCAGGCGCCCGTCATCCAGGATCTGGAGCAGGATGTTGAACACGTCATGGTGCGCCTTCTCGATCTCATCGAGCAGAATGACTGAATAGGGCTTGCGCCGGACGGCCTCCGTCAATTGGCCGCCCTCCTCGTAGCCCACATAGCCCGGAGGTGCGCCAACCAGACGCGAAACGGCGTGCTTCTCCATGTATTCGGTCATATCGATCCGGATGAGGTGATCTTCCGAGTCGAAGAGGGTGGCCGCCAGCGTCTTCGCCAGCTCGGTCTTCCCCACCCCGGTGGGGCCGAGAAAGATAAAGGCCCCCACGGGCCGTTTCGGGTTCTTGATTCCAGCCCGCGCCCGCAGCACGGCATCGGCGACCACCCGCACCGCCTCGTCCTGCCCGATCACTTTTTCATGCAGGACCTCCCCCAGTTTCAGGAGTTTCTCGCGCTCCCCCTGCAGCAGTCGCATCAGGGGAATGCCCGACCACCGCGACACCACGCCGGCGATTTCCTCCTCGGTCACCTCCTCGCGGAGCAGGGACCTGCCCTCGCCCTTCCCCGTGGCGGTTTTCTGGAACGCCGCCAGCTTCTTCTCAAGATCCGGGATCACGCCGTGCCGCAGTTTCGCCAGCCGGTCCAGGTCATAGTGCCGTTCGGCGTCCTCGCTTTCGCGCCGGGCCTTCTCCAGCTCCTCCCGGACTGACTGAACCCCGGCGTGTGCCTGCTTCTCATTTTCCCACTGCGCCCTCATGGTTGCCGCCCGCGCCCTGTCGTCGGCCAGCTCCTTGCGGAGCGTCTTGAGCCTCGCCTGGCTCGCCTCATCCTTCTCCTTTTTCAGGGCCGTCTCCTCGATCTCCAAGCGCATCACGCGCCGGGTGATTTCATCCAGCTCGGCCGGCATCGAGTCGATCTCCGTCCGGATCGAGGCACAGGCCTCATCCATCAGGTCGATCGCCTTGTCGGGCAGGAACCGGTCGCTGATATACCGGTCCGACAGCACGGCCGAGGCCACCAGCGCCGAGTCCTTGATCTCGACACCATGATGCACCTCGAACCGCTCCTTTAACCCGCGCAGGATGGAAATGGTGTCCTCCACCGAGGGGGCCTCCACCATGACCGGCTGGAAGCGTCGCTCCAGGGCGGCGTCTTTCTCCACATATTTCCGGTACTCGTCCAGCGTGGTCGCGCCAATGCAATGCAGCTCGCCGCGCGCCAGCATGGGCTTGAGCATATTGCCCGCATCCGTCGAACCCTCCGTACGACCCGCCCCCACAATCGTGTGAACCTCGTCGATGAACAGGATCACCCGACCCTCGGCCGCCTTGATCTCCGTCAGCACCGCCTTGAGCCGCTCCTCGAATTCGCCCCTGTACTTCGCGCCCGCCATCAGGGCAGTCATGTCGAGAGCGAAAATCGTCCGGTCCTTGAGCCCCTCGGGGACATCCCCCCGGAGGATGCGGTGCGCCAACCCCTCCACGATCGCCGTCTTGCCGACGCCCGGCTCACCGATAAGCACCGGGTTGTTCTTGGTCTTGCGGGACAGGATCCGAATCACGCTGCGAATCTCCACGTCACGCCCGATGACCGGATCCAACTTGCCCTGCCGTGCCATCGCCACCAGATCGGTCCCGTATTTCGCGAGGGCTTCATAGGATCCCTCGGGGGTCGCACTGGTGACACGCTGATTTCCCCGTACCGACATCAGTTCCTTGAGAAAACGCCCCCGGTCCACCCCCATCTGCATCAGGATCCGGCCAGCCGGCGTCGCCTTCCCCTCCTCCAGGAACGCCAACAGCAGATGCTCGACCGACACATACTCGTCCTTGAGCCGCTTCGCCTCATCTGACGCCTTGACCAGCAGCTGGTTCAGTCGCTGGGTCACATACACCTTCCCGGCTTCAGAAACAGCCCCCTTGATTTTCGGCCTGCGGTCAAGCTCCTCGTCAAGCCGGGCAATCAGTTCAGCCGGCCGCACCCCGAGCCGCTCAATCAGCTTCGGGGCCAGCCCCTCCTCCTGCTCCATCATACAGAGCAACAGATGCTCACCATCCAGCTCCTGATGGCTGTATCGGATGGCCTTCTCCTGCGCCAGCTGTAATGCCTCCTGCGCCTTCTGCGTCATTTTACTTGGGTCGAACATGGCTTTTCCCTCCTTAAGGTTTTCAGCCAATATCCAATAGCAAACTTCGTTCCAACGACATTATGTCACACCATAATAATCGTAAGTAGCTCATCGATAATGCAATAAATACAATACTCGATAAAATCATAAAGCCGACAAAAAGAGTCATAATGTCATATATAGAGACATTATTTCCCTTTGACCATGGGAACAAACCTGACAGGGATATCTTCGGTCACATCTATCTGGTCACGGGATTTCGTCAGGATAACAAGCCGCTGGGACATCCATTCCCCGATGGGGAGAATAAATCGCCCGCCTTCTTTTAGCTGGGCCACGAGTTCCTTCGGCACCTCGGTGGGGGCACAGGTGACAATGATGGCGTCATAGGGGGCGTTTTCCGCCCACCCCTTGTAGCCGTCCCCGGTCAACACCTGGACCCGATCCCCGTACCCCTCTCTGGCAAGGACTTCACGGGCATGCCGGGCCAGTTCAGGGACGATTTCGATCGAGTAGACGTGCAGTCCCATTTCGGCAAGAACGGCGGCCTGATACCCCGATCCTGTTCCGACCTCAAGGACCCGCTCCCCGGCCTTGAGGGCGAGTTTTTCGGTCATGTAGGCGACGATAAACGGCTGGGAGATGGTCTGGCCATAACCAATCGGACAGGGATGGTCGCCGTAGGCCTCCTGGCGATTCCGGAATGGTTCGGGGATGAAGACATGCCGGCGCACCTTCTCCATCGCCGTCAGGGTACGCTCATCACGGATCTGGTAGCGCTTGAGGAGCGCCACCATCTCCTGCCGGTCCCGCGTCCAGGACGCATCATCGCCCGTTCCTCCGGGGTTCCCGGAACACGAAGCATTCATGATTGCCAGAGCCATAAGCCCACCCCACTTTCCCATCCTGATGAATGGGTTTGTGTTCATTTCAGCAATCCTATGCGTTCTTCGTCACGGGGCCACCGATCCTTTTCAGCAGCCTCTTGAACTCCCTGTCTTCCCGGATGGAGTCCAGATCACGGTCCCGGCTCATCCATTCGTGATCCGAATAGCCAAGCTCCACCGCCCTGTTGAGCGCCTTCAACGCGGAGTCGCGCTGGTTCAGCAACGCCAGACTGCACGCCAGATTGTACCAGATGGTCATGTCGCCGGGCTCAAGGCTGGCGAGTTTCCGATCAATCGCCAGCCCATCTTCATACCGCCCCACGCGCGTATAGAGATCGCCCAACGCCTCCAGCACATCCACATCCTGGGGCAGGCGGTCCATGACCTTTTCGAGAAAATCCATCTCGACAAGGTCAGCCGGGGCTATCTCTTTGCTCTCATTCTTCATGCTTCGATGCTAGCAGAAAGTTCTTTGCCTGTCGATTTCAGTCCCGCTTGAGCGCCTTGTGAATAAAGTTTGTGGTGCTGAACCCGTTGACCATGGGCGTGCAGATCAGGCGCCCGCCCCAGCTTTCGACAAGCTCGCGCTCCTGCCGGACACGGTCAGGTTCATAGGAGCCGCCCTTGACGTGGATGGACGGGCGCAGCTGCCGGATTTCATCAAGGGGATTGTCTCCGGGGAACGCCAGAACCCCGTCCACCGAAACCAGCGCCTTGAGCGCCGCCGTCCGGAACGCCTCCGGGAAGACCGGCCTCGTCGACCCCTTATACCGAGCCACGGAGGCATCGTTATTGATCAAAACGGTCAAGGAATCGCCCATCATCCGGGCTTCCGCCAGGAAGCGAAGATGCCCCACGTGAAGAATGTCGAAGCACCCGTTCACCGTGACGCTGATGCCCGCCCCGGACCTGGCTGTTGTGCTCCCGCCTTCGGCTCCGGCAGCCCATCCCGGCGGGAGGACCAGGGGCGTCCGATGCTCATCCATGGCCCGGATCACATCGCTGCTGAAAGACCCCGCCAAGGGCACGATCCCTTCGACCCGCGAGGCCTTGGCGGCCAACACCCGGTCGCTGGCTTCCTGTCGCCGGCGCCCCTGAACTGTCACCCAGACGAAGGGCGCCAGGCCGGCCAAGCCCGCCTCCAACTGATCCCCCGCCAGCGAGGTAACCGCCGCGACCTCGCGCAGGTGGGATACCATCTCCACCCGCGTCTCCACGTTGTTCTGGGGATGCCCCGGCCGGCCGCGCTGCACCGCCATCTCATCGGGATCCACCAGCACAACCAGGGGCATCGCCAGGCGGCGGGCCATTCGAAGAGCATAAAGATTGCCCGGGTGGAAAAAGTCAAACGTCCCCGTCACCACGGCCACCGGCGCGGTGCCGGCCGCCGCACGGCGCCAGTCGCCCAGGGCGTCAACGCTTGTGATTCGTGGCAGGGTCTTCATGACGGCTGGCCGGCTGCACTCAGCCCGGTTTCTTGACAGGCGGGGGAGTTCGCCCCAGACGCTTCAGCACCGCCTGCAGGTCGGCCCAGACCTCTTTCTTGGCAGGCGGATTCCGGAGCAGGTAGGCGGGATGAAAGGTGGGCATCAGGGCGATCCCCTCATATTCCACCCAGTTTCCGCGAAGTTTCGAAATCCCGGTCTGGTTGATCAAGCCCTGGACGGCCGTGGCGCCCAGCGCCACAATTACCTTGGGCTGGATCACGGCAATCTGCTGCTTCAGAAAGGGAATACAGGTCTCCATTTCCTCGGGGGTCGGCGGGCGGTTGTCTGGCGGGCGGCATGTGGCAATATTGGCGATAAAGACCTCGTCCCGCGAGAACCCCATGGCCTCGATCATCTTCGTCAGCAGTTGCCCGGCGCGACCGACAAACGCCAGTCCCTGCTCATCCTCGTCGGCACCCGGGGCCTCCCCGATGAACATGATCTCCGGCCGCTTTCCATTCCCCTGCCCCGGCACGGTGTTCGTGCTGTCTCTTATACACATCTCCGAGCCCACGAGACAGGCAGAAATCT
>CAZMSS010000062.1:0-1378 GCA_964568965.1 uncultured Verrucomicrobiota bacterium
AGATTTCTGCCTGTCTCGTGGGCTCGGAGATGTGTATAAGAGACAGGGGTGGCAGGGGATGTCGGCAGTGATCCAAGGGTACTGGTCATGTCGAGGAACGACGGGGTCCTTAAGCTTCTCGAGTTGTCGTCCGGTAAAGTGATGTGGGCGGCTGATCCCGTTTCTCGCTGCGATACCCCACCGGCCGTGGGTGCCGGCGTGGTGGTGTTCGGGGCTTGCGATTCGGCTATGCATATCCTGTCCCTCACCAATGGCAAACCGGTTGGAGAAATCAAGTTGGGCGAGCGTGGCCCCATGGCGGCAGGCGCAGCTGTGGATGGCCGACAGTCGTTTGTCGGAATGCGGGACGGGTCTGTGGTTTGCGTGGATATCCCGGGTGCCAAGGTGGCCTGGATCAGCCGGTGTGCGAGTAATGAGGTGTTTACCACGCCCGCTGTTACCTCAAACCGGGTTGTTGTGGGCTCCAGCGATGGTCGCGTTTATTGCCTCGATCGGCTGAACGGTAAGACGCTGTGGGCCGCCACGACAGATGGAAGCCCCTCCTCACCCTCTGTGGCCGGGGATAAGGTGGTGGTGGCGGCGGAGGGGGCGCTTCTTCTGTTCAGTTTGCAGTCCGGCAAGCGGGTGTGGACTGACAAGCCGGGCGACACCCTGACCTCACCGGCCATTTGCGGGAATGAGGTTATTGTGGGAACCGATGACGGATTCCTGATTCTGTACGCGCCCTCTGGTAAATCTCAGGAGAAACCATGACAACGCCGATTCTAAGTCTGACTAACATTGCCAAAAGCTATCCGGCGCCATCCGGCGGGGTGGTGGAGGTGTTGAAGTCTGTTTCGCTGGAGGTCGAGGCTGGCCGGTCCATTGCCATCGTCGGACCGTCAGGTTCGGGAAAAAGCACACTGCTGAACATCATCGGCACCCTGGACTTTCCCAGTTCCGGTTCCATGGTTCTCGAGGGACAGGATATGGATCGGCTGGGTGAGGCTGAGAAGGCGGCGGTCAGGAACCAGAAGATCGGCTTTGTGTTTCAGCAGCATTATCTTTTGCCCCAGTGCAATGTTCTCGAAAATGTGCTGGTCCCGACCCTGATTCCACAATCTAAAGCGCTTCAGATCGCAGAATCCCGCGCCCGGGATCTGTTGGAACAGGTTGGCCTTTCTGCCCGCCTGGATTACCGGCCCGGGCAACTTTCCGGGGGTGAGCAGTTACGGGTGGCGGTGGTGCGCGCCATGATCAACCGCCCCCGCCTCCTGCTTGCGGATGAACCAACCGGTTCGCTTGACCGTGCGGGTGCTGAGAACCTGGCGGACCTTCTGGTGCGTATGAATCGGCAGCAGGGGATGACCCTCATTGTTGTCACCCACTCCATACCCCT
>CAZMSS010000062.1:1478-7371 GCA_964568965.1 uncultured Verrucomicrobiota bacterium
CTCAGTTTGAGAAGCACGCTGTATTACGCCTGGTCGCATCTCAGCGTCCTGGCGGGGATCACGCTGGCGGTGGCGGTGCTTGTCGGTGCCCTGCTGGTCGGCGACTCCGTTAAAGAGACCCTGTCGCAGTCGGCGCTTCTCAGACTGGGTGGCGCCCATTATGCCTTGGATACGAAGGGTCGCTATGTTCGGGAGGATCTTGCCGACCGGTTGCAGTCAGAAACGTCAGTCGCCATGGCTCCGGCATTGTTGCTGCCGGGCGTCGCTATCGGTCCGGCGGCGAAGCAGGTAAACAGTATCCAGATTGTGGGAATGGATGAACGCTTCCGGGGATTGTCCGGTCAGCCGGGGGCTGCCCTTCCCGGGGATGGCATCGCCCTTAATTCCAAGTTGGCGGGCGAACTGGGCGTAAAGGCCGGGGACCCAGTATCCATACGCTTTAGCAAGCCCTCCCAACTGCCCCGTGATGCTCCGCTGTCGTCGCGGCAGGGGGATGACACGGTCCGGGGGACATTTACGGTTGTCGCCGTATGGGGCGACGATCAGCTCGGCCGGTTCAGCCTGACGGCCAACCAGATTGTGCCCTGTAACGCCTTCGTCAGCCTTCGGAGCCTGCAGGCGCTGGCAGGGTTGGATGGCAAGGCAAACCTCCTGCTGGCTGCGGGAGACGGGGATTTCGATGCGGCCTTCAAGAAGGTGTGGCGCCTGGATGATATGGGGTTGGCCTGGCGAAAAAGCCATGATTATAAGTATTATCAACTGGAAAGTGACCGGATCATCATGGACTCGGCCGTGGGACGCGTGGCAGAGGGAGTGGGGAATTCGGCTGGTGCCCTGACCTACCTGGTGAACTCAATTTCCAGCGAAGGCGCTACGAATCCCCGATCCACGCCATATTCGTTCATCCTGGCCATGGCGCCGGGTCCCGGGCTCAGTCCGGTTCCCCCGGGGATGAAGGACGATGAAATCCTGGTGAATCGCTGGCTGGCCGACCAGTTGTCCCTGCGTGAAGGCGATGGCGTCAGGGTTGCCTATTACGAGTTCACCGCATGGGGTCGCTTCGTGGAGACCAGCCGGGTTTTCAAGGTCAATGGCATCGTCGGCATGGAAGCCCTGAAACAGGAGCGGGAACTGGCGCCCCGTTTTCCGGGGCTGACGGATGCGGGCCGTTGCGCGGACTGGGACATCGGTATGCCGCTTGATGCCGGTAAGATGGAGGACAAGGCGAATGAAGCGTACTGGGATGCTTACCGCGACACGCCCAAGGCAATCGTGACCCTGAAGGCTGGGCAGGCGATGTGGTCGAACCGGTTCGGCAACCTGACGGCGATCCGGTTCAAGGGCGATGCGTCCTGCCTGCCGGCAATTGAAGCGACGCTGCGTCAGCGATTGGATCCCCCGGAACTGGGATTTGCCTTTTCCCCGGTGCGCCAAATCGCGCTCAAGGCGGCGGGGCAGGCCCTTGATTTCGGCCAGTTGTTCCTGGGGATGAGTTTGTTTGTCATTGTGGCGGCCCTGATGATGACCGCCCTGCTGTTTTCATTCTCGATCCAACAACGGTCCCGCGAGACGGGCATTTTACTGGCGGTCGGTTACACGCCCGCCCGGGTCCGCTGGCTGCTGATCCGTGAGGGGCTGTGGGTGGCGGGCGCTGGTGGGCTGCTTGGGGCCGGGCTGGGGACACTCTATACCCGCGCCCTGATCTGGGCGCTGAGTCATCCCTGGCGGGGAGCAGTGGCCTCCACGGCGATCCGGTTCCATTCCGAACCCCTGACGATCGTGGTGGGTGTCGTGGCGGGGATCGCTATGGCAATGATTGCGCTCGTGATGGCAACCTGGCGGCAGACGAGCCGATCGGCCAGGGAGTTGCTCGGAGGGCAGGAAGGGGTGTTCAGTGTTCAGTCTCCAGTATCCAGAGGGATTAGGGCCCCGGTAGGCGTCATCCTTCCTCCTCTGGGCCTTGCGGTCGCGTGTGTCCTTGTTGTCCTTGGAGTTGCAGCGCCTCTGCAGGACCCGGTCGAGATATTCTTCGCGGCGGGCAGCCTGCTGCTGGTCTCCCTGCTGGGGTTGATCCGGCTCTATTTCATCCGGCTGGCGGGGTCGAGGGGACGGTTTACGCTGGCCGCCCTTGGAATCCGGAATATGGGCCGGCGGCGGACCAGGAGCTTGACGGTCGTTGGGCTCATGGCCGTTGGATGCTTCATGGTGTTTGCGGTGTCCTCGATGCAGGAAAACATCGAGAAGGGGGCCGCGGAGCGATCTTCAGGCACGGGCGGATTCGCCCTGTTCGGGGAATCCTCCATTCCCATTCTCGCCGATCTAGCTAGCCCCGCAGGCTGGGAAAAGCTGAGACTCGACCAGGAACCGGGACTGAGGGGGTCGAGCATTGTGCCGATCAAGGTGCGGGATGGGGATGACGCCAGTTGTCTGAATCTCAACCGGGCCCAGTCCCCGCGATTACTGGGGGTGGATCCCGTTGCGTTTGAAGCACGGGGCGCGTTTGGTCCCCAATGGACCCTGCTCAAGGAGTCGTTGCCTGATGGGTGCGTACCCGGGCTGGTGGGGGATTCCAATACGGCCCAATGGGGATTGCAGAAGAAGGTGGGGCGGGAAAACGGTGACGTGCTTCTCTACAGGGACGAGCAGGGCGGCACCCTCAAGGTCAGGCTGGTGGGGGCCTTGCCCATGAGGGTCTCGGTCTTTCAGGGAACGGTTCTGATCCCAGCGGCAGCCTTTTCGGAACGCTATCCGTCGGAGAGCGGCGCACGGATGTTTCTGGCCGATGTTCCAAAAGGGCGGGAGCAGGACGCCCGCGAGGGCCTGACGCGCAGGCTTGGGAAGCTTGGAGTGACTGTGAGTGGGACTGTGGCGCGGCTCAAGGAGTTTCATTCCGTTGAGTCCACCTATCTGGCCATGTTTCTCGTGCTGGGTGGGTTGGGTTTACTGCTGGGGAGCGCGGGGATGGGGATAGTGGTGTTACGGGCCATCCGTGAGCGGCGCGCGGAATTCGCCCTGCTCAAGGCGGTGGGGTATTCCGATCAGCAGGTCCGTGGCATGATTGCGGGCGAACACCGGGTCATGGTGGCACTGGGGTTGGCCGCGGGTGTGGTGTCGTCCCTAGCCGCCATGTGGCCGAACCTGAATGAGCCCGGTGTCACGCTTCCCGTGGCGACGATGCTGGCCTTCCTGGCCGGCATCACGCTGTTCCACCTGCTGTGGATCGAGCTTTCCATCCGCTGGGCGCTCCGGGCCTCCCTGATGCCCGCCCTGCGCAACCAGTAGAGGCGGACTATTCCACATCGGTTCGGAACGGCATTGCCGGCAGGTCTTCTGCGTTGTACAGATTCACATCCAGGACCTTTCCCCAGCCATCGTCAGGCTTATCCATAATTGACTGGATTTGCAGGATGATGCCGGACCCCATCCGGTGATGACGACGAACGGTCTTCAAACAGAATCTCTCTTGCCGCCGGCTTTAAACAAGAAAGCCTTTCGGTAAGCTGTTCAAGGAGTTGTATGCGTTCCCTAAGCGCGTTCTTGTACGCGAAAGCCCGTGTGTGGTTCAATTCGATTTCGCTGCTTCGCCATTCCTTCATGACCAGGAACTCCAATTCCTGCAGCTCGTCATCCGTCAATTCGAGTGTGTGACTCATGTTTGCTCCTCTCATTTTGGGGCCAACCATTCGATGTAAGGGGGGCCGCATTCCCTCTGACAAGGATGTTAGTTCCGCCGAAATGACCCTACAAGCACGATATTGTCTCAACTTGGGATAACGCTCGGTGATGGGGTGGATCGGCACAATTTCGATTGACCCATTCCAGGGGAGGGGAGTGCATGATCATGAGGAGAAAGAAATGTGAAAACAGTAACGGTCACGCTATAGTCAGTCCTTTTCCGGCAAGGGAGTTTTAACATGAATAAACGTTTATTAGCACTGTGCGTGGTGATGATGACAGGAGGAGTTATGGCGAATCAGGAAATACTATTGTGGCCGAACGGTGCGACAGGGGCGCGCGGGGATGGGATTGCCGATAAACCGTCACTGACCGTGTATCAGCCGGAAACCAATGCCACAGGTGCGGCGATGGTGATCTGTCCCGGTGGCGGCTATGGCGGGCTGGCCGGCCACGAGGGACATGATTATGCGCTATTCCTCAACCAGCACGGAGTCACCTGTTTCGTGCTCAGGTATCGACTGGGGTCCTCGGGATATCGTCACCCCGTGATGCTCGGTGATGCGGCGCGGGCGTTGCGGACGGTCCGGTCGAAGGCCGCGGAGTGGGGCGTCGACGCGAAGCGGATCGGCATCATGGGTTCCTCGGCGGGCGGTCACCTCGCATCCACCCTCTTGACCCATTTTGACGCCGGTGATCCCGCAGCAACCGATCCCGTGGATCGGGTCAGTTCACGGCCCGACCTGGGCGTCCTTTGTTATGCGGTGATCACGATGGGGGATAAGAATACCCATAGCGGTTCGCGTGCCAATCTGTTGGGTGACAAACCTTCGGCGGAACTGATTGAATCGCTGTCCGGCGAGAAGAACGTCACGGCCCAAACGCCTCCCTGTTTTATCTGGCACACATGGGAGGACGGTTGTGTTAAGGTTGAGAACAGTCTTGAGTTCGCGGCAGCCTTGCGGGCACACGGCGTTCCCTTTGACCTGCACATTTATCAGAAGGGTGGACACGGAATCGGGCTGGCCGATAAGCCTCCGTTTACGCATGCCCATCCCTGGGCGGCGGATCTGGTATACTGGCTGAAGCAGTACCAGTTCGTGAAGTAGAGGCGGGCGGAGAAGAGAGGAATCAGGGGTCGGGGTTCAGGGAGGGGGGGGACTTGTTATGCAGCAGAAAACAAAACACCGGGCTGATAATTCGGGCAAGGTGTCCCTGAAGCCTTTCACGTTGCTGTCGCCGGTGCCCGTTGTCCTGGTGAGTTGCGGCGGGACGAAGCCGGGCGAGAAGCCTAACCTGATCACCATTGCCTGGGCCGGAACCGTCTGTAGTGACCCGCCCATGCTTAGCATCTCCGTGCGCCCGGAGCGGCACTCATACGAACTGATCCGTTCCTCCGGGGAATTCGTTGTCAACCTGCCCTCAGCGCGGCAGGCGCGGGTGACGGATTGGTGCGGCGTGGTGTCGGGCCGGGCCGAGGATAAATTCGCCAGGACGGGACTGACGCCCGGGAAGGCGCTTGTTGTGCGCCCGCCTATCGTGCAGGAGTGCCCGCTTAACATCGAGTGTAAGGTGCGCAAGACGCTGGAGCTCGGCTCGCACGTGATGTTTGTGGCGGAAGTCGTCGCCGTCCAGGCGTCGAAGGAGCTGATGACGCACTCAAACCGTCTCGCGCTGGAACAAGCCGGTCTCATCGTCTACGCGCACGGCCACTACTATCATCTCGGTCACCAGATCGATCATTTCGGCTTCTCGGTGCGCAAGGAGGCTACGCCCCGCGCCGGGCGTGTGCAGACTGCGCATCGCAAAGCCCGGCGACACTGATACCCCGGCCTACAGCGACTCCTTCGACCACCTGGTCTACTTTCATTTCCACGATCTGTCGTGGCTGGAGACCGGGAGCGGTGATGCTGGCTTCAAGGTATTCGCCGGTCCAGCCATAACCGGTGCCCTCGGCATCAACGCGCTCGATGAGGACCGAGACGCTCCGGCCGACGAAGCGCCCGGCAAACAGGCGGCGCTTGGACTCCCCGATTTCAACGAGGGTATGGAGACGTTCCTTTTTTAGCGATTCCGGGACCTGGCCGGCCATGACGTCAGCCCGTGTTCCCTTACGCCGGCTGTAGGGAAAGACATGGAGATTGCTGAACGGCAAGTCCCGCACCAGGCGCACGGTGTTTTCAAACGCGCGGTCATCCTCGCCCGGGAATCCCACGAT
>CAZMSS010000062.1:7471-13218 GCA_964568965.1 uncultured Verrucomicrobiota bacterium
CAGATCCACCAGGCGGCGGGAGCCGTCCTCGTAGCGGCCGAGGTTGGCGCCGGTGAGGATGATCTCCCGGAAGCCCGCACCGGTGATGCGGTCGACTTCGTCGAGGACCTCGGAGATGGGGCGGCTATTGGGAAGACCGCGTGCGGTGGGGACGATGCAATAGGCGCAGTGGAAGTCGCAGCCATCCTGAACCTTGATCAGGGCTCGCTGGGTGTCGAATCGGGGTGTCGTCACTGGACTAACCGGAGAGGGGGGCGGGGGGAAGCGGTCGGGATGGAGCTTATGAAGCAGTTCCGGGAGGGCGAACTTGCCGCCCTGCCCGATGGTGAGGTCGACGGTGGTGTCGCCCCGGAGGGTTTCGCCGAGCGTTTCCGCGGGACAGCCGGCGAGGATGACGAGGGTATCCGGCCGGGTCCGCTTGGCCTGCCGGGCGGCGTAGAGGCTGCTGTGCTCGGCCTTGCCGGTGATGGCGCATCCGTGGATCACGGTGACATCGGCAGGGGTGCCGAACGCCACCGTCTGATAGCCCGCCGCGTCAAATCGCGCCGTCATTGCCGCCGTCTCGGCCTGGTTGAGACGGCAACCGACGGTCTTGAATGATACGGTGGGTTTCACTACTCCATCACGGCGCCGGTGCCGGCACTGGTGACGAGCTGGGCGTACCGCTTGAGATAGCCTGTGACGATCCGCGGGGTGAAGGGCTTGGCTTCGGCGCGCCGGCGGTTGAATTCGTCATCCGACACTTCGGCCTCCAGCTTGTGGCCGGGAATATCGATGTTGATCATGTCGCCGGCCTTGAGAAGGCCGATGACGCCGCCAGCGGCCGCCTCAGGGGAGACGTGGCCGATGCAGGCGCCGCGTGTTCCTCCGGAGAAACGTCCGTCGGTGACCAGTGCCACGCTTTCACCCAGACCCGCGCCCATGATGTAGGAGGTGGGCGCCAGCATCTCCTGCATACCGGGGCCGCCGCGCGGGCCCTCGTAGCGGATGATGACGCAGTCGCCGGCCTTCACCTTGTTCTGGAGGATGCCATCGCAGGCGGCTTCCTGGGATTCGAAGATCACGGCCGGGCCGCGGAATTTCAGCATGCTCGGCGCAACCCCGGCTTTTTTCACAACGGCACCGCCCTCTGCCAGGTTGCCCCGGAGAATCGTCAGGCCGCCGTCTGCACTATAGGCGTTTTCAATGGTGCGGATCACCTTGTCGTCCCTGACCTCGGCCCGGGAGACATTCTGCCAGAGGGTCTTGCCGGTGACGGTCGGGGCATCGCGGTGGATGAGGCCTCGGATGGAACCGATAGTTTTGATGATGGCGCTGATGCCGCCGGCGCGGTCCACGTCCTCCATATGGTAGGGGGAGGAGGGTGACACCTTGCAGATGTTCGGGCATTTCTGCGAGATCTGGTTGATCCGGTTGAGATCGTACTTGACCCCCGCCTCATGGGCGATCGCCAGGGCGTGGAGGACGGTGTTTGAGCTCCCGCCCATGGCCATATCGGTGGCGAAGGCGTTGTCGAGTGATTTTTCCGTGACAATCTCGCGGGGCAGCGGGCCGCCGGCGAGAGCCATTTCCACGATGCGGCGGGCCGCCATGCGGAAGAGACGCTTGCGGCGGGGATCAATCGCGAGGATGCTGCCGTTGCCGGGCAGGGCAATCCCGATGGCCTCGCAGAGGCAGTTCATGGAGTTGGCGGTGAACATGCCCGAGCAGGAGCCGCAGCCGGGGCAGGCGTGTTCCTCCAGGCTCTGGAGGCCCTGGTCGTCGATGTTGCCCCGCTTGTGGGCGGCAACGCCCTCGAAGACGCTGATCAGGTCGACGGAGCGGCCATCAGGCATGCGGCCGGCGGACATGGGGCCACCGCTGACCATCAGGGTGGGGACATTGGCGCGCAGGGCGCCCATGAGCATGCCCGGGACGATCTTGTCGCAGTTGGGGATGCAGATCACGGCGTCAAAGCAATGCGCCTTGACCATGGATTCCACGCTGTCGGCGATGATTTCCCGGCTGGGGAGGGAATACTTCATGCCGGTATGGCCCATGGCGATGCCATCGCACACGCCGATGGTGTTGAATTCGAAGGGAATGCCGCCCGCCTTGCGGATGGCCTTCTTGATCACATCGGCGACCTTGTTCAGGTGGACATGGCCGGGGATAATTTCGTCGAACGAGTTGCAGACCCCGATGAAGGGCTTGCTGAAGTCCCCGGTTTTGACGATGCCGGTGGCCCGCAGCAGACTGCGATGGGGGGCGCGTTCGGATCCGGTTTTGATGATGTCGCTATTCATGTTCTTTCCTTATTTCGCCTCAAGACGGGCGTGTACTTTGGTTTGTTCGTCAATGGCTCGCTGATGATTGATCAATTCCGCCAGTGTAACATTATGCAGTTCACGGTCCAGTACACCCTGGATCCGCAGGAGCCCCCGGTGCGCGGCGCAATAGGGGGCGCGCTTACAGGTCGAGGGATCCAGCAGGCATTCATTCAGGGCGCGTGGCTCCTCCACGATTTGGATGACTTCAAAAAGGGTGATCGCCTCAGCGGGGCGGGCAAGTTCGAGACCGCCGTTCACCCCTCGCTTTGCCCTGATCATGCCGGCAACGGTCAGCTTCTGGGCGATCTTGAGGGCGAATTGACGGGGAACCTCGGTGATTTCAGCCAGCTCAACGCTGGTGAGTTTTCGCGTGGGCTCACATCCCAGGGTGAGCAGGATACGCAAGCCATAGTCTATTTTGCGTGTAACGAACATAGGGTCCTCACATGAATTGTGGCTACATTAAATCCACAATGGAGCTGGTGTCAAGTCGCGGGCAAGGATGGTGCGTGAGGCGAAGTGATGGAGGGGGGGGACGAAGTGGTTGAGTTGGCGGAGATAATACGGTATTAATACTGCTTCATGTCAATTATCAGGAGTGAATTATGGCTCAGGTAACCCTTTCAAGCGTCGATAAGATTTATCCCGGGAATGTCAAGGCGGTGGATGGATTCTCCCTCGAGATCAAGGAGGGGGAATTTGTTGCCCTTGTCGGGCCCTCGGGGTGTGGCAAATCCACGACGCTCCGGATGGTAGCCGGGTTGGAGGACATCTCGGGCGGGACCATCGCCATAGGCGGGCGGGTGGTGAATGATGTCCCGCCGAAAGACCGCGACATCGCGATGGTATTCCAGAACTATGCACTGTATCCCCACATGACTGTGCGGGAAAATATGGCCTTTGGGCTCAAGTTGCGCAAGTTTCCCAAGGCTGAGATCGATCGCCGTGTCGGCGAGGCAGCCCAGATTCTGGGGATCAACGAACTGCTCGATCGCCGCCCGAAGGCCCTGTCGGGGGGACAACGTCAGCGGGTGGCTGTCGGTCGCGCCATTGTTCGCAAGCCCGCGGTATTCCTGTTTGATGAACCGTTGTCGAACCTCGACGCCAAGATGCGCGTCCAGATGCGCGTGGAAATCAGCCGGCTACACGCCAAGCTGGGGGCGACGATGATCTATGTGACGCACGACCAGATCGAGGCGATGACCATGGGGCAGCGGATCGTGGTGATGAAGGACGGCTTGATCCAGCAGGTGGGGGCCCCCCTTGCCATCTATGATCACCCGGTCAACCGGTTTGTGGCCGGTTTTATCGGGACCCCTCCCATGAATTTTGTGGAGGGGCAGGTCTGCCGTCAGGATGGCGCGTTGGTATTTGACGGCGGGCCCGGCATTCAGATCCCGGTTAGCAAAAAGGCTGAGGGGGGGGTGGCCGCCTATTGCGGTAAGTCCATCATCATGGGACTGCGCCCGGAGGATATCGGGTCCCCCGCGGCCGAGCAGGCGCAGTCCGCGCGGATCCTGGCAACGGTTGATGTGGTGGAGCCCATGGGGGCGGAAAGTATTGTATACCTGCGGACGCCCATGGTGACCCTGGTCAGCCGCGTGGATGCCCACACCCAGTTGCGGGTCGGTCAGGAAACCATGCCCGCCGTCTTCAGTGAGAAGGCCCATTATTTCGACCCCGTGACCGAAAAACGGGTGGAGTAAACCCTAAACCGTGATGACGTTGTTGGTCGAGCCCAGCCCGCTGCGGACCAGGGGTGCAGCGGGATCGACTTTCCACTCACCATCAACGACGAACTTGTACTGGTATTGGCCCGGAGCGAGTCTCATAGTTTTTGAGAACTGGCCCTTGCGCTTGGTCATGGACTCAGACTGGGTATCCCATTCGTTGAAATCGCCGACCAGATAGACTTTTTTGGTCTCGGGTGTGGCGTTCCATGTAAACGTAGTGGGGATCCTGCCCTTGGGCTTGGATTTGGCAGACGCCGATGCCCCGCTGGCGATTCGCGCCACGTCCTTATTCGATTTGCCACCCTCGTCAGCCGAAGACGATAGGCGCCCAGTCAATGTCGTTTCAGGCGTTGGACTCGATGCGAACTTATCCTTGATGGCCCTGATGGCCATCTGTGCATCACGTCCCCGCGCGGAGACATACAGCTTGGCGCCGCGTCCCGCCCCGAGTGTGAGAATGCCCAGAAGGCTTTTGGCGCTGGCAATTTTCTGTCCACACTTCACGACGATGTCGGATTCGAACATCTTGGCCACGCCCACGAGCAGGCTGACCGGGCGCATATGCCAGCCCAAGGTTGTTTGAGGCACCAGTGTTGTGGAATATTCCATATTCTGATTCATGTCTCATGCTCCTTATTCATCGCTGGTACCTTTGTCGTGCTTAGGCGAATTCATCGGTTATGGGCGTTACAATAAACAGAACGCAGAATGACGCAATCGGGTGAATCCTGATTTGTGTATCAGGGAATTCCTGATGTTGGTCGTGTCGGAGTTATTTGGTGAAAGTGTTGTGTGAATATTTTCGGGAGTTATTCGTCTGTAGCTGTAGAGGACGTGTTCAGTGAACTTCCGGAAAACGAGGAATGATATGAACAAGATAATGAAAGTCTCTTCGGTTGTGGTCTCGGTGATGTTGGCCGGATCGGTGTGCATGGCTGATTTCCGGGGTAATAATCACGGGGATCGGGGACGGTATGATGGCGGACGCAACACTCGTGGCCATTTCGAGGGTGGCAGGGATCACGGGTACTATCGTAACTCCCGCGGGGATTTGGTGTTCGGCCTGATAGGGCTGGGCATGGCGGCGGCCATTGTCTCGACCATTGAACGGCCGACGGTGTATGTGCGGCCGGCTCCGGTGGTGTGCCGGATGCCCATGGTGGTGCAGCAGCGTGAGGTTGTGTATGTGCAGCAGCAGTCCTACGTGGTACAGCAACCCGTCCAGGTTGAGCCGCCTCCGCCCATGGCAGTGACGATAAGTGTCCAGAACTCAAATGGTTCGTTTACGCCGGTGACGCTGCGCCAGGTCGGATCCCAGTGGGTCGGGCCCAGGGGCGAGTACTATGATGGCGTACCCTCGGTCGGGCAGTTGCGGCCCGTATACGGATTTTAGGCCGTGAATCGAACTGTTGCCAAAAAGCTCGTGTCGGAGTAATTATTTCCGATCACCGATGAATGGGACTCATAATCACGGCTCCTTGTCGCCCATGCCGACCCGCTGGGATCGGATAAACTGGACTGCGCGGCGGCGATGGGGCTTGACAGCGGCAATCTGGTTCTCGGTGAACTGGCTGCTGGTCGCCCCTGCCGATAACTTTGAGCACGTCCGCCAATTCCTTCCCTTCCAGGATAAAATCGCGCACATCGTGATTTTCGGGGTTTTGTCGATGCTGGTCCGGTGGTCCATTCCCGACCTGTGGGGCAG
>CAZMSS010000063.1:0-5131 GCA_964568965.1 uncultured Verrucomicrobiota bacterium
CTCTATTCGTCGGCAGCGTCAGATGTGTATAAGAGACAGGGGCTGAGGGCACTGAACCTGTCGTTGGAGTCGCGGCCGTTTCATCCGCATTTCACGCTGGGGCGAGTCAAGTCGCCCCGTGCGGCCGGGGGCTTGGCGGAGGCACTGACCCTGCCGGGCTTGAAGACTTATGGGGTAGTCCCGGTTAATCGGATCCTGTTGATGAAAAGCGAACTGCATCCCCTGGGCCCGATCCATGCCATCGTGCATGTGTCGGGGATGAAGAGGGACTGATCTCCTTATGTAGACTTTTTTTGTCGCAAATTATTATTATTTTGCCAGTATTTGGATTTATGGATGCTGTACTACTCTCGCGGATACAAACGGGGATCACGATCGGGGTGCATTATATCTTCCCGGGACTAACGCTGGGGATGGCGTTGTTCATCCTGCTGGCGGAGTCCTTTCACCTGAAGACGGGGAAGGCCCTCTATCGTGACATTTCGGCCTTTACCGTCAAGATTCTCGCGCTGGTGTTCGCCTTCGGAGTCGGCACGGGATTGATCCTGCCGTTTTCGTTCGGCACGAACTGGGCCGAGTTCTCCAAGGCGACCGGACCGGTTTTCGGGACGAACCTCGCGGTGGAAGGTATTGTGGCGTTCACCCTGGAGGCGGTTTTCATCGGCGTGCTCCTCTTCGGTCGCAAGCGCATCAGTCCGCGCGCCTACTGGCTCTCGGCGTTCCTCGTGTTCCTGGGATCCCATGTCTCCGCTCTCGTTATTGTGGCCACCAATTCCTGGATGCAGACACCCTTTCACGATGCAGCCACGGCCTGCCTTGCCAATCCGGTGCCGGATGCCCTGCGCGACGGGTTTTATGTGGCGGACAACGGCAGGTTCGTCCTGACCAATTTCCTCAAGGTGTTCTTCAACCCCAGCACGGTGATGCGGACGGTGCATACGGTGACTGCCGCCTGGGTGACTGGCTCGATGTTCATGATGGGCGTAGCCGCCTGGTACCTGTTGAAAAACCGGGATACCGAGAAGGCCCGGGCCATGTTCCGGATGGCCGCTGCGGTGGCGCTGATCAATGCGGTTCTTCTGTTGGGAGTCGGGCATCTGCATGTCCTGCAGGTCCGGGCATACCAGCCTGCCGCCGGGGCCGCCATGGAAGGACACTTCAAGACCACCACCCAGGCGCCACTCTATATCCTGGGATGGGTGGATACCCCGAACCGCACCACGCACGGGCTGTACGCCCCATGGGCGCTGAGCATCCTTGGTGGCGGGACGCCCGATTATGAGGTGGAGGGACTCGACAAAATCCCCGAGAGTGAATGGCCCCCCATTCAACTCCCGTTCCAGGCGTTCCGGCTGATGCTCGTCATCGGCGGTCTGCTGATGGCCATCAGTGCTTGGGCCGTGTGGGCGGCGTGGTGGGTCGGCCTCGAAGGACGCCGCTGGCTGTTGCGCGCTTGTCTGCTGGCTATCCCCCTGCCGATCATCGCCAATGAGGCAGGCTGGATGCTGGCGGAAGCCGCGCGCCAGCCCTGGGTGGTGTGGAAACTGCTGACGACCACGCATGCCGCCAGCCAGGTGCCGGCGGGTTACGTCCTCTTTTCGCTCATCGTCCTGTCGCTTGTGCTGGCCACCCTGCTCGTGCTCTTTGTCAGGGCCATCTCGCACATTGTGAAGAAGGGTATTCAGTGAGGAGTCAGTCATGACGGATCCCGCATTTTACCAGCTTTACGCCTTTGTGATGATCGGCGCGGCACTGGCCGTGTTTGCGGTTCTGGACGGATTCGACCTTGGGGTCGGCATGATGCTGCCGTTCTTCCGGCGTCCGCAGGACAAGCGTGTGATGGTGCAATCCATCTGGCCGTTCTGGGATGGCAATGAGCTGTGGGCCCTGATCGGCGGCGGCGGGCTTTTCGCCCTTTTCCCGGATGTGTTCGCCACCCTGTTGAGCCTGCTGTACCCGATTGTGATTCTCCTGCTGGTCGCGCTCCTCTTCCGGCCCGTGACGTTTGAGCTCTGGTATCATGACGAGCGCGGACGCCGGGTTTGGGAGTGGAGTTTCTTCGCGACCAGCGTGGTCATCACGTTTGTATTCGGCGCGGTCTACGGCCTGACGATTTCCGGCCTGCCGTTCACCGCCGAGGACAAGTATCTGGGTTCCCTGCTGGCGGTGTTGCGCCCGATGCCCATCCTGACGGCCCTGCTGTTCGTCGCCGCATTTCTCATGCATGGCAGCGCCTACCTTGTGACGCGCAGCCAGAATGACCTGCAGGCATCAGGCCGTCGGGTGTTTGCGATTGCCTGGCCGGTGTTTGTGACGCTGCTTGTGGTCTGGTTCCTCGCCGGGATGGCGACCCGGGATGCCTGGGGTCGGCCCCTGCCTGTGGCCTGCGGCGCCGTTTCGTTGTTGCTCGCGATCGTGCTGGGGCAGCTCGCCCGCCGCGGCGGTTCCCGCCGGATTCTGGTGCTGTCGGGCCTGACCCTTGCCAGCCTGTTCCCGGTGCTGGGCGCCCTTCAATATCCGGTGGTGCTGGTCAATAGCGCCATGCCCGCGGCCAGCCTGACCCTGGCCGATGCAAGCCCGGTCTATACACTCAAGTTCGTGGCCGTGCTGGGAACGGTCGTTCTGTCGGTTGTTGCGGTGTATACTTTTTTCGTCTACCGTATCTTCAGAGGCAAGGTGCTGGATGACGGTCACGGATATTAAGCACGGCTAAGCCCCCGATATCCGGGCCGCTTGAAAGAGAGGTTTCGGATGTGTGGGATTGTCGGTTACATCGGCAGGAAGAGCGCCGCAGATGTCCTGATCAGCGGCCTCAAGCGGTTGGAGTATCGCGGGTATGACTCGGCGGGTCTCGTCGTGGTTGAGGGCGGGCAGCTTCACACCGTAAAGCAGAGCGGAAAAGTCCGCGACCTCGAGCAATTGGTCTACAGCCGCTGGGATGCGGCGTTCCAGACGAACGCGACTCTGGGCATTGCCCACACCCGGTGGGCCACCCACGGCAGCCCCACCCCCGAAAATGCCCATCCGCACTCTGACCAGACGGGGCGGCTGGCTATGGTGCACAACGGGATCATTGAGAATTACGGCGCGTTACGGGCCCAATTGCAGGCCAAGGGGCACACGTTCACCTCTCAAACCGACAGTGAGGTGCTTATTCACCTGATTGGTGAGCTATATCAGGGGAATCTGGTGGAGGCGGTGTGTGCCGCCCTGAAACATGTGGAGGGTACCTACGGGATCGCCGTGGTTTCGGCTGAGCAGCCCGAAGAATTCGTGGTGGCCCGCAAGGGCAGCCCGCTGGTGATCGGGCTGGGGGAGGGGGAGACCATTGTCGCCAGCGATGTCTCCGCCATCATTTCCCATACGCGGCAGGTGATCTACCTGGATGATGATGACGTGGCGGTCGTCCGGGCAACGGGCGTCGATATCCGCAATATCAATAATGTGCCGGTCTCGCGAGACGTCGCCAAGGTGGACTGGGATGTCGGCACGGCGGAAAAGGGCGGCTATGAGCACTTCATGCTCAAGGAGATCCACGAGCAGCCCGAGTCGCTGCACAACACCCTGCGCGGGCGGCTGGATGAGCAGATGGGGACGGCCCTGCTGTCGGGCCTCGCCCTGACCCCCCGCGAACTCTCGGCGATCCGCCGCGTGGTGATCGTGGCGTGCGGCACGTCGTATCATGCCGGCATGGTGGGCAAGTATTACTTCGAGGAGCTGGCCGGCCTGCCGACCGAGGTGGACCAGGCGGCGGAATACCGCTACCGCAACCCCATCATCCACCCCGACGACATGGTCGTGGCGATCAGCCAGTCCGGAGAGACGGCCGACACGCTGGCGGCGGTCCGGGAGGCGAAGCAGAAGGGGGCGTTGGTGGTGGGGATCTGCAACGTGGTGGGCTCGACGATTGCCCGCGAAACGGGGCGGGGGGTCTACCTGCATGCCGGCCCGGAAATTGGCGTGGCCTCGACCAAGGCGTTCACCTGCCAGCTGGCCGTGCTGCTGATGATGGCGCTCAAGCTCGGTCGCTGCCGGCGTCTTTCCCGGCAGGACGGGTTGGAGCTCTGCGCGAAGATCCGGGAGATCCCGGACCTCGTGAAGGCTGTGCTGGTGCGCAATGATGAGATTGTCAAGGTGGCGGAGCACTACCACCGGGTGCGGGACTTCTTCTTTCTCGGGCGCGGCTCCATGTTCCCCGTGGCGCTTGAGGGGGCTCTGAAGCTCAAGGAAATCAGCTACATCCATGCCGAGGGGTATCATGCGGCGGAACTCAAGCATGGCCCCATTGCCTTGCTGGACAGCCAGACGCCTGTCCTGGCCCTGGTCAATGACATGGCCGGCAAGGACAAGATGATCAGCAACGTTCAGGAATGCCGTGCCCGCCTGGCCCCGGTCATCGGCGTTGTCTCCGAGGGCGATACGGGTGTCGAGGCGAATATGGACCATGTTATCCGTGTGCCGAAATGCTCGCATCTCACGGCCCCGATCCCGACGGTCGTGGCCCTGCAGCTGTTCGCCTACCACATGGCGCGCCTGCGCCAGTGTTCGATCGATCAGCCAAGGAATCTCGCAAAAAGTGTTACAGTGGAGTAGAGCGTTCATTAACAAAAAGGAGGTCTCGGATGGCGACGATTACATTGAAGGGAACACCGATCCAGACGGCGGGGGCCTTGCCGAAGGTAGGCGGGAAGGCGCCGGCGTTCACGTTGACAGCAGGCGACCTGTCGGATGTGGGACTGGACGCCTTTGCCGGCAAGAAGAAGGTCCTGAATATTGTGCCGAGCCTGGATACGTCGGTGTGCGCCCTCTCGGCCCAGCGGTTCAACCAGGAGGCGGGCCGCCTGGCGGACGCGGTGATCATTAATATTTCGGCCGACCTGCCGTTTGCCCAGAAGCGGTTTTGCGACAGCCAGGGGCTCAAGGCGGTGGTCAACCTCTCAACGATGCGTTCCCCGGCGTTCGGTCATGATTACGGCGTGGTGATCACGACGGGCCCGCTGGCGGGACTGCTCAGCCGCGCCGTGGTGGTCCTGGACAAGCAGGACAAGGTGATCTACACCGAGCAGGTCCCCGAGATTGCCCAGGAACCCAACTACGACACCGCACTCTTCGCCCTCAAGAAAGCCTAGGT
>CAZMSS010000063.1:5231-13176 GCA_964568965.1 uncultured Verrucomicrobiota bacterium
TTGCCCAGGAACCCAACTACGACACCGCACTCTTCGCCCTCAAGAAAGCCTAGGTCAGGGGTGGAGGTCGGATTTGACGATGGCGCCGGGGAGGGTGGAGGTGTCGGGCCAGAGTTTTCGGCCGGGGTAGATGCTGGTGTGGATGCCGGTGTGGACGCGATCGCCCATTACCGTGCCGAACTTACGGCGGCCTGTGTCCACCAGCTGGCCCCCGGCCAGAGACCGGTGAGTCCCTCCGTCATGGCGGAAATTGGCCGTGATCGTCCCGGCTCCGAAATTAACCTCGCTGCCGATAATCGAGTCACCGCAGTAGCTCAGGTGTCCGATGCTGGTGCGGTCCATGATGATGGAATTCTTGATTTCCACCGCCTGCCCGATGTGGCAGCCGTTGCCGATGCTTGTAGCCCCCCGGATATAACAGTTTGGCCCGATCTTGCAGCCGTCGCCGATGATGACTGTTCCCTCGATCATGACGCCGGGCAGCAGTCGTGAGCCCCTGCCCAGGATCAGCGTTCCCTCAATCGTGGCCGCCGCGCTGACTTCGCCCTCGATACGGGGCGCCACGATGGCCGCCATCACCTCTTCATGGATGGCGAGGAGATCCCAGGGATAGCGGATCAGGAAGGTACCCTTGTCCGGGGTCATGGTCCGGGTGTTCAGTACGGCCTGCGCCGAGTCGCCGACCCACGCGAGAATGATGCCCGTGGCGTCACGGAGGGCGGCCGGTCCACCCTTGCTCAACCCCCGCAGCATGGCGTCCGAAAGCCACGCGTCATCGCGCACAAAGAGGTCGTGGGAGCTGCCCGTGTCCGACAGTTCATAACCCGCGTTCGTCAGGCGCTCGCGCTGGAGGTCCGCGAGGGAGCGGTTGGCAAGAGGAACCGCGCCCAGGGGGCGGGTGCAGGTGACCGGTTCACAGCCTTGCACGGGGCCGGCATCGAAGAGGATGGCTTTCATTTTCCCAGATCCTTCTCTACCGCCCGGGTGAGCGCCTTGATCCAGATGTCCACCGTCTGTGTCTTACGGGCTTCCACAAGCAGCCGTATTTTGTTTTCTGTCCCGGAGTAGCGGACAATCAACCGACCCTCGTCGCCCAGATCTTCCCGGGCTTCCTTCATGATTCTTGTGAGGGTAGGGAGGGATCCAATCGGCTTGCGGACTTTGACCTTCAGGCTGACCAGTTTCTGGGGGTACTCCTTCATGCAGTCGGCCAGGTCGGCCAGGGAAATGTTCCCCTGCCTGAGCAGCCGGAGGAGCTGCAGGGCGGTGATGATGCCGTCGCCCGTGGTGGCGTAGTCCATCAGGATCACGTGCCCGCTTTTCTCCCCGCCGACGTTGGTCCCGGTTTTGCGCATCCGATCAATGACCTGCCGGTCGCCGACATCGGTTATATCCACCTTGATCCCGGCCCTGTTCATGGCCTCGATCAGGCCGAGGTTGCTCATGGTGGTGGTCACGAGGGTATTGTTCGCCAGCTGCCCCTTGCGCTTGAAGGCGAGGGCGAGCATAGCGAGGATCCGGTCGCCATCCACGACGCGGCCGCGCGCGTCGCAGAAGATGACGCGGTCGGCATCGCCGTCAAAGGCAATGCCCACGTCCGCCTTCTCCTTTTTCACGATGGTGCCCACGGTCTCGGGGTGCGTGGCGCCGCACCCGTTGTTAATGTTGTAGCCGTCGGGTTCGACCGAGGCCTTGATCACCTTGGCGCCCAATTCCTTGAAGATCAGCGGGGCGATGAAATAGGAGGCTCCGTTGGCGCAGTCCAGGACCACTTTAAGCCCCTCGAGGTCCTGGTTTTTGATGGTGCTCTTGGCAAACTCGATGTAGCGGCCGCGGGCGTCATCGATGCGGTAGGCCTTGCCCAGCTGGTCGCTGCGGATATGCTCGCTGCTGAGCTCGCCGGAGTCAATGTGGCGTGTGATGTCGGCCTCGATGGGGGCGGAAATCTTGAACCCGTCGCTACCGAAGATCTTGATGCCGTTGTCATCGAATGGATTGTGGGAGGCGGTGATCATCAGGCCCACGTCGGCATCCATGCTGCGGGTCAGGTGGGCGACGGCGGGGGTCGGCACGGGGCCCACGAGCATGACATCCACTCCCATGGAGACCAGTCCCGAGGTCAGGGCGGTTTCGAGCATGTAGCCGGAGAGTCGGGTATCCTTGCCGATGACGGCCTTGCAGGAGCCGTGTCCCGACGCACCGAGGACATGGCCCAGCGCCTTGCCGATTTGTAGCGCGACCTCGGGGGTGATGGGGTAACAATTCGCCCGCCCCCGGATTCCATCCGTTCCAAATAGCTGATCCATGATAATCCTCCCTGAGATTTAGTCCAAGGAACGGTCTTATCCTAGCCATTCGCCCTTCATTGCGCCAGAGAGAAGCGAGGGAGGCGCAAACGCTGGTTTAAGTCCGATCCGGTATAAAATAATCAAGGTGCGTACTGGATGCCCCGCAAAGTGCATGGTACAGTTTAAAGATGTTATCCGATGTCCGGCAGATTCAGGGGGGGGACGCGTAGCGGGTGTAGGCTTATGATAAACAAACACATATTTATTTCATGCCTCTGTCTGCTTGCCCTCGTGTGGTTCCGAGTCGTGCCGGATGCCCGGGCGGCAGGCGCAGCCCCTGGTCTCCCTGCCACGGATGGCCTCGCCGTACCCGAGAGCGCGGGGACGCTGCGCGCGGCGGTAAAGGATTTGATTTCGACATTCGGGCGTCACTATCGCGGCGGAAAGAAATTTCTGGCGAGACTGGACCGTCTCGAGAAGATCCTGAAAACATCCCCCGTTGAGGCGGAACGGGCCGACGCACTGAAGCAGCTGGAACTCCTCCGGCACGAAGCCCTCGTCGCCAATCCTCTGGTATCCGGCCAGCTGCTGGTTTATGTGGTGCGCGCCCAGTATGCCGGTGATCATCACAATTCGGAGACCATGTTCCAGACAGGCGAGTGTAATACCGGATCCTTTCGCGGTCCGGGCGCCTTGAAGACAATAGACCTGAAGACAGGGCGCTCGACCGTGCTGGTGGATGTGCCCCAGGGAATTGCGCGGGACCCGACGGTCAGCTGGAACGGCAAGGAGATCGTTTTCTCCATGCGCAAGGATATCAAGGACGACTATCATCTTTACCGGATCAATCCGGATGGATCCGGTCTCAGGCAGTTGACCTTTGGCGGTGGCATCACGGATATCGATCCGTTCTACCTGCCAGACGGCCGGATCGCCTTCTCGTCCACACGAGAGCCGAAGTACTGCATGTGCAACATCCACATCATGTGCAATCTCTACGTTATGGAAGCCGACGGGGCCAACATCCACCAGATCAGCAAGAATACACTGCATGATGCCCACGGCTCCATGATGGATGACGGGCGCATCCTGTATGACCGCTGGGAGTACGTGGACCGCAATTTCGGCGATGCCCAGGCGCTGTGGACTTGCAACCCGGACGGCACACAACACCTCGGGTACTACGGCATTAACACCCCGTCACCCGGCGGTGTCATCGATGCGCGCCAGATCCCTGGGACCAAAAGGGTCATGGCGATCCTCGGCAGTTGTCACGACAGGCCGCGGGGTGCCCTTGCGATCATTGACCGGGGCAATGGGGTGGATGGCCGCGCTCCGGTGGTCCGCACCTGGCCGCTATCGGCTGCCAGCCTGGTGCGCGATCCGGGTGAAGCCAATAATGCGTGGGACCAGTTTAAGGGTGTTACGCCGAGGTATGAGGACCCGTTTCCGTTAAGCTCAAAATACTTCCTCGCCTCTCGGACCACGGGGAGCGGCGAGCAGATGGGCCTCTTCCTGCTTGATCTTTTCGGAAACGAAATCCAGCTCCATTTCGAGAGCCCGGGCTGCTATGACCCGCAACCCCTTGCCGTACGCCGTGCGCCTCCATCGATTCCCGTGCGCCGCGACTTCGAGAACAAGGATGGTGTCTTCTATGTCTACAATGTCTATGAAGGCACCCATATGGCTGGCGTCAAACCGGGTGCGGTCAAGTTCCTGCGCGTGGTGGAGTCCCTCGAAAAGCGCAACTGGACCTATCCTGCGTGGGAAGGGCAGGGTGTTGAACGGCCCGGCATGAACTGGCACGATTTTTCATGCAAGCGCATTCTCGGCACAGTGCCGGTGGAGGCGGATGGCAGCGCGTATTTCACGGTGCCATCCGACCGGTTTCTTTATTTCCAGCTCCTTGACGAGAAAGGCATGATGATTCAGTCCATGCGAACGGGGACGATTGCGCAATCAGGGGAGCGGGCCGGCTGTATCGGCTGTCACGAGAACCGGATTGCCACCCCGACGCCGGCAAACGCCAGAACGGCACTCGCATTGCGCCGGCCGCCCAGTCCGCTTGAAGGCTGGCGGGGTCCGGCCAGGCCGCACAACTACCTGTCCGAGATGCAACCGGTGTGGGACCGGAACTGCATCAAGTGTCATGATTTCGGAAAGGACGGTGCGAAGAAGCTCGTCCTGGCGGGCGATAAAAATGCCGGATTCAATATGTCCTACACGGCGCTCTGGAGGAGCGGGTTGCTTCATGTGGTGGGCGCCGGACCGGCGGAGATCAAGCCGGCCTACAGCTGGGGGTCCCATGCCTCGCCTCTGGTTCAAACCATCCAGAAGGGCCATCATGACGTCAAACTCAGCGATGAGGATTTCGACCGGATGGTGACCTGGATCGATCTGAACGCACCCTATTACCCGGCGTATGAAAGCAACTTTCCCGATAACCGCTATGGACGTTCGCCGCTGACCGACGCGCAAACCGGGCAACTGGGGTTCAGTGACATGGATATCTGTTTTGACCGGCCTGAGATGAGTCCCGGGCTGGAGAAGATCAAGGGCGACCCGGCGAAGTACAACGCCGCGCTGGACATCATCCGAGCCGGCAAAGCCACGCTTGAGAAGTCCCCTCGGGCGGATATGCCGGGATTCGTGCCCTGTGCCAGGGATCAGGAGCGTCTTGCCAAGTACGCCCGGCAGAGAGAGTTCGAGATGTCTAATCGCGAGGCCATTCGCACGGACACGCGACACTACGACAGCAAGGAATGACCCTTAAATGATGGCGATCGGATGTGGGTTGACCACATCGGAGGGCTCTCGACGATGCGGGCCGAATCAGCCGATCTCGCCTTGCAGGCATCGCTGTAACGCGATCTCCCACGAAGGCAGTGCAACGCCGAAAACACGCTGGAGTTTCGAGCAGTCCAATGCGGAATGAGCGGGGCGTTTCGCCGGGGTCGGATAGGCTGCGGTGGTGATGGGGGTGACGGGAATGTCCGGCGGGGTGAATGCCCGGGCAAAGCCGTGCCAGGAGGTCTCGCCGGAACACACGCAGTTGTACAGGCCGCTGACGTCGCGCAGGTTGAAGGCGTTGTCCTTGCCCTGTGTTTTTGCCAGAGCCGCGGCCGTGGCTTCAGCGATGGACCGGCACCAGGTGGGGCAACCGACCTGGTCGGCAACCACGCGGAGCGGCTTTCTTTCACCCGCCAGGCGTTGCATCGTCAGGAGGAAATTCTTCCCGCGCCTGCCATAGACCCAGGCGAGCCTGAAGATCAGATGGGGAACGCCGGACTCCCGGATTGCCAGATCACCCTCCAGTTTGGTCTGCCCATAGACGCCCAGCGGATGAGGGGTATCCTCTTCCGTATAGGGTGTTGTTTTTTGCCCGTCGAAGACGAAGTCGGTGGAATAATGCACCAGTCCCGCGCCCAGCCGCTTCGCCTCCTCGGCGAGGATCGCCGGCGCGGCGGCGTTGAGTTTCCAGCAGGTCGCCGTGTCGGTCTCGGCCTTGTCCACCGCCGTGTAGGCGGCCGCATTCACGATCAGGGTGGGCTTCGCCGCCCGGACCGCCCGGACAATCGTGTCGGGTTGAGCGAAGTCGATGGCGGGATAGCAGAGGGCCGTCACCTGTCCCAGCGGGGCAAGGGTGCGTTCCAACTCATAGCCAACCTGGCCGTCGTTTCCAATGAGGAGAATGTGGGGCATGAATCAGTATCCAGTGTTCAGTGTTCAGAATCCAATATCAGGAGCAAAGCATCTTATACTGAACACTTCTCATCTCCCTCTCTTGTATCGTCGCATCAGTTCATTCGTGGACGTGTCATGGTTCAGGGGGGCATCCTTGGTCTGCAGTTCCGGAAGGATCTTGTTGGCCAGGACCTTGCCAAGCTGGACACCCCACTGGTCGAAGGAATACACGTTCCAGATCACGCCCTGGACAAAAATCTTGTGTTCATAAAGGGCGATCAGGGAGCCCAGCACTTCCGGCGTCAACTTTTCGGCGAGGATGCTGTTGGTCGGCCGGTTCCCGTCAAACACCTTGAACGGAACCAGTTTCGCCGGCGTCCCCTCGGCCACGACCTCAGCCTCGGTCTTGCCGAAGGCCAGGGCCTGCGTCTGGGCGAAGAAGTTGGCCATGAACTTGTCGTGGTGGTCGCCGATCGGGTTCTGGCTCCTGATGAAGCCGATGAAGTCGCAGGGGATGAGCTTGGTGCCCTGGTGGATGAGCTGGTAGAAGGCGTGCTGGCCGTTGGTGCCCGGCTCGCCCCAGATCACGGGCCCGGTTTCCCACTGGACTGCCTTGCCCTGCTTGTCCATGCCCTTGCCATTGCTTTCCATATCGGCCTGCTGGAAATAAGCCGCGAAGCGGTGAAGGTACTGGTCATAGGGCAGGATCGCCTGCGTCTGGGCGTTGAAGAAGTTGTTGTACCAGAGGCCGAAGAGCGCAAGGAGCACCGGCATGTTCTGCTCCAACGGGGCCTCGGCAAAATGCCGGTCCATGGCGTGATACCCTTCCAGCATTTTGATGAAATTCCCGGGGCCGATGGCGATCATCACCGGCAGGCCGATCGCGGAACACAGGGAATAGCGGCCGCCGACCCAGTCCCAGAACCCGAACATGTTGGCCGTGTCGATCCCGAACTTGGCGACCTCGTCGGCGGCGGTGGAGACGGCGACGAAATGCCGGGCGACGGCGGCCTTGTCCTTCAGGGCGTTCAGGCACCAGGTCCGCGCGCTTTCGGCATTGGTCATGGTCTCCTGCGTGGTGAAGGTCTTCGAGGCGACGATGAACAGGGTCTCCGCCGGGTCGAGGTCGCGCGTGCATTCGGCGAAGTGCGTGGCGTCGACATTGGACACGAAGCGCACGGTGAACTGCCGGGCAGTGTAGGGCTTCAATGCCTCATAGGCCATGACGGGACCGAGGTCGGAGCCCCCGATGCCGATGTTGACGATGTTCTTGACGGGTTTCCCGGTGTAGCCCAGCCAATGACCGTCGCGGACCCTGGCGGCAAAGCCGGTCATCTTGTCGAGGACGGCGTTGACGTCGGGCATCACGTCCTTCCGGTCCACGAGGATAGGGGTATTGGACCGGTTGCGGAGGGCGATGTGGAGCACGGCCCGCTTTTCAGTCTCATTGATTTTTCTGCCGGTGAACATGTCCTGGGCGGCATCCTGGACGCGGCAGGCGCGGGCCAGGTCGAGGAGGAGCTTCAGGGTTTCACTGGTGATCCGGTTCTTGGAATAGTCGAGGTAGAGTCCGCAGGATTCCAGGGCAAAGCGTTTGCCGCGATCCGGATCGTCGCGGAAGAGGTCGCGCAGGTGGGTGGCTTTGATCACATCGGCATGTTTCTTGAGCGCCTTCCACTCGGGGCGCTTAGTCAGTCTCGGTGTCCTGGGCATATGCTGGTTCTCCTTGGGTGAAAAATCTAAAAAGTGAATACCGGAAACCTCCCGCCATGAAAAGCCCCAAATCCAACCGGGCGGGGGGAGGCGATCGACCGTTAAGCGGCGTTCCAGGGTTCACGGCTGGCTCGCCCCAGCAGGGCGCTGGCGCCGGGATCCCCGATGATCTGTTCGGTATCCGGGTTCCACCGGATCTTGCGACCGGTGCGCATCGCGATCTGGCCCAGATGGCCGAGGCTGGCCGAGCGGTGCGCGAC
>CAZMSS010000064.1:0-13065 GCA_964568965.1 uncultured Verrucomicrobiota bacterium
ACTGGCGCAAAGCCAGAAGAGGTAATAGATACAGGCTTCAACGGTGGGGGATGGGCTGGCAAGGCGGTTCCAGAAAAGGCCGAGCAGGGCCTGGGAGGAGAGGCCGAGGCCGGCGGAGACCACGAACAGGAATGAGCGCTCGGCGGAAGGATAAAGGCGCCGCAGGACCAGCAGCGGGGGAATCAGGTACACGGCTGCAAACGCCGCGAGCACCATCAGGCTGTCGAGACAACGCCAGATCATTTCAGGAATTTCTGGCAGGCCGCGACAATCCGTTCCGTCGCCCTGCCGTCCCCGTAGGGATTATGCGCCGCCGACATCCTCTTCTTGAGGGCAGGCTGGGTCAGCAACGCGGCGGTTTCCTTGACGATATTCCGGGTGTGGGCTCCCACCAGCTTCACGGTTCCCGCCGTGACCGCCTCGGGGCGCTCGGTGGTGTCGCGCATGACGATGACCGGCTTGCCCAGGCTGGGGGCTTCCTCCTGGACCCCGCCGGAATCGGTCAGGATCAGCGTGGCGCGGTTCATGAGCGCCACAAAGGAGAGATAGTCCAGAGGTTCAATCAAATGGACATTGGGCAGGAGGGCGCTGGACGCACCGAGCCCCAGAATGCGCATGACGGGTTCACGGACACGGGGGTTAAGGTGAACCGGGTATACAAAGTGTGTGTCGGGGAATTGCCGGGCAAGCTGGGCAATCGCACGGCAGATATTCTCAAATCCTTCGCCGAAATTCTCGCGCCGGTGGCCGGTGATGAGGACGAGGGGACTTTGAGATTTGAGATTTGAGATCTGAGATTGCAGGATGGGAGGGGGATTTTTCTTCACTTTGGCCAGGGCCAGGAACAGGGCGTCGATCACGGTGTTTCCGGTGACGATGATGTCCTTGGCGGGAATGCCTTCGTTGAGCAGGTTCTGGCGATTGCTCGCCGTGGGGGCGAAATGCAGTGCCGCAATCCGGGTTGTCAGAACCCGGTTGAGTTCCTCGGGCCAGGGGGATTGGAGATTCCCGGTACGCAGCCCCGCCTCGACATGACCGACGGGAATGTGATGATAGAAGGCGGCCAGGGAGGCGGAGAAAACGGTGGTGGTGTCGCCCTGGACGAGAATGAGGTCGGGTTTTTCGCTGGCCAGGTAGCCGTCCACGGCCGTGATGGCGCGGGACGTGAAGCCGGCCAGGGTCTGATTGCGCTTCATCAGATTCAGGTCTACATCGGGCACGATCCCGAAAATGTTCATGACCTGGTCCAGCATATGCCGGTGCTGGGCGGTCACACAGACACGGCAACGGAAGCGCTTGTCCTTCTTCAGGGCCAGAATGACCGGGGCCAGCTTGATGGCTTCAGGACGGGTGCCAAAGATGATGGAGATTGTTTTTTTCATCACAGAATGGTTCAGCAATACTGAAACCATGCTGTGCCGTCAAGAACTCGAAAACGACAGGCCGCCGAGGTTGCGTTCCCTCGACGGCCCGTTACACACAACGTAAGGTTTACTGAATGAGTTCCTCCTTTCCTTATTTCCCCTTTTGTTCGACGGCTTTGCCTTCCTCCGCCCAGCCAGCGATACCCTCGGGATACTCAATGACATTCGAGTATCCGAGCTTTTTTAAATTGTCGGCCAACATCTTGCTGGCAGGACAGGTCAGTCCGGCACAGTAAGTGACCACCAGGGCGTTCTTGTCTGTCACCACCTTGGCAACAGTTTCGGCATCAGCGGTCGGGCTGAGTTGCTGAGCCCCTGGTATTCGGCGTCCATCATCATACTTTCCGCTTCGTGCATCCAGTATGGCTACGGCAGTCTTCGCCTGGATCAACGCCGCCAATCCGGCAGTATTGATGACAGCTACCTTGGGTGCGGTCGCAGCACAGGCTTTATCTTTCTTGCCTGCCACCGGGCATACCCCGCCTTCGCATCCTGCTTTCTTATCCTTGTCACCGCCACAACTCCCGCAATCAGCCCAGGCTGATACGGTCGTCAAACCCACAACAACTGCCACAGCCGCCGCGGCAAGTTTACTAGTCTTCTTCATCATACATTCCTTTCATTTGTTACAGGTTTTAGCATAAGCATCAGCAGTGCCAAGGTCTCGTCACGTCTTCATCAGGTGTGCGTAACAAGTTGACTCGTATGCAGATGCGAAAATAACCGTATGATTTCGGCAGGATGGGGGCGGTGGACAGACTGTGTCTTTACTGTCAGGGAGAGACAGCTGTGAGACAATATCGGTTTGCATTTGGCTTATCTGCCACCTCCTGTGATATAAAGCCCGGCGATGAGGATCAGGAACACAGGATTGTTGGTGCCCCTTCTGATGGGAGCGCTGGTTTTTGCGAGTGCGGGGCAGGCTGTGGCCGGCTGGATTGAGGACCGTGACGGGAAAACCGTGATCCATGTCAGGCTGTTTGATCTCCCGGATCCTGCCAGTCCGGATGTGGCCAGCCGGGCGGGGGTGGAGGCGGTTGAAGCCTTCAAGAAAGACTTTCCCCGACTGTTCATGTCGAAATACCGGGCGCGGTACAAGGCCGATCCGGCCCGGTTCGGGACTCATAATTGGGACAACGTATCGGTCGAGTTGGAGCGCTTCACCGGGATCACCGTCAAGGGGGTGGAGGTGGATCTGCTGGCGATCGCCGGCGGGCTGGCTCCGGATGTCCTCTACGTCAATTTCCGCAAGTCGGAAACCTACATCCGCAACAATTTCCTTTACCCGCTGGATCGCCCTGAGGACGGGTATCTCTCCGCGATGGACCGGGAATCGCAGGAGTTCCGCATCAATCCGAAGCTGTGGCCGGTGATCCGCCGCCCGGGGCCGGGGGGGACGCATGTCTGGGCCCTCCCGTATGGCGGTGCGATGGGCAACGTCCTGATGTTCCGCAAGGATCTCTTCGATGCCAAGCGGATGCCGTATCCCACGGCGGACTGGTCGCTCAACGACATGATGGAGGCCGCCCGGAAGCTCACGGACCCGGAGGCGGGGACTTACGGGTTCTTCCTGGTCCGGGGAAAGCAGGAGGCGCATTACTGGCTTCCCATCCTGTGGTCCTATGGGGCGGAGGCCGTGGTGTATGACGAGTCCACGCGGCAATGGCGTTGCGCCTTTGATTCCCGCGAGGCGGCCCAGGCGCTGGATTATTACATCCGGTTGAGCGCCGAAAAGTGGGAGGACAACACGGGGAAAATCCGGCGCGGCTATTCCTGCAAGGATACGGGTGACTTCATTGCCCGGCAGGAGCGCGGTCAGATCGGGATGTGGTTTGCGTATGTGGATGAAAAGTTGATTTCCACCATGAATCCCGATGTGACCGGGATGGTTCCGATCCCCAGGGGGCCGAGGGGCGATCGCGGCACGGAGCTGAACAGCATGATGATGGGGCTTTTTTCGGGCATCAAGGATCCTGCCGTCCGCGATGCCGCCTGGGAATACATGCGCTATTTCGACAGCCATGAGGCGATGGCGATCAAGACGCGCGTCATGGTGGAAAGCGGCCTGGGCCGCTTCATCCATCCACGATACCTGAGACTGTTCGGCTATCCGGAAATCGAGCGGTTGTCGCCACCGGGTTGGGCGCGCACGTTTGATGTGGCCATGGAAACCGGCAAGCCGGAGCCGTATGGGGGGAACAGCAACCTGGCCTACGAGATGATGACCCTGCCGCTGCAGAAAGCCGAGGCGATGGCCCTGAAGGACCAGTTGCCTTATGAGCAGGGGCGGCGGCTGGATGTCCTGCAAGCCATGCTTGAGAAAGGTGTGCGCCGCGCGAACGAACAGATGATGGGGGTGGTGTCGCCGTTGGACCGGATCATCCGCCGGGTGGTGGCGGGGGTGGTCCTGGCCGGAATCCTGGCGGCGTTTGTCGTGGGGTTCCGCCAGGTGATGCGTCTTTTCTCGCATCCGGGGGCCGTGCCGGAGAGCCGGCGGGTAGGCGGACGCCGCCGTGTCATGTGGGTGGCGCTGCTTCTGTTCCCGGCGTTGTTGACCGTCCTCCTCTGGCATTATGTGCCACTGCTGCGAGGGTCGCTCATGGCATTTCAGGACTACCGGTTGCTGGGCGCCTCCACGTGGGTGGGGTTGGATAATTTCGGCGATGTGCTGTTTGACGGGGCCTGGTGGCAGGCGGTGCTGAATTCATTCCGCTACAGTTTCCTGGTGCTGGCGCTCACCTTCCTGCCCCCGATTGCGTTGGCGGTTCTGCTCCAGGAAATTCCCGGGGGGCGTTTGTTTTTCAGGCTGGTCTTCTACCTGCCGGCCGTTGTGACGGGGATTGTCACGATCCTGCTCTGGAAGGAATTCTTCGATCCCTCGGATCACGGGGCGCTGAACGCCGTGGTGCTGCAGATTCCCGCCATCGGGTTTCTGCTGACTGGAGCCGTGCTGCTGGCCGTGGCGCTGTTGTTTGCCCGCCGCCTCAGGGTAAATGACCGGCGCTGGGCGGCATGGGGATTCGTGGGCGCCGGGGTGTTGCTCCTGGTGACGCTGGGGCGGATGGCCTGGCCGATTCTTTGTCCCGGTGGTGAACCGTTGGATGTGGTTTTGAGCCAACTGCCGCTCCGCCTGTTCCGTCACCCTCCGGAGGCCTATCACTGGCTGGCAGATCCCGATACCGCGATGCTCTCATGCGTCATTCCCATGGTATGGGCGGGGATGGGGCCGGGCTGCCTCATCTATCTGGCGGCTTTGAAGGGGATCCCTGATGATTATTACGAGGCGGCGGACGTGGATGGCGCAACCTTCATTGATAAGATCCTCTTTGTTGTGTTTCCCGTATTGAAACCCCTGATCCTCATCAACTTTGTCGGCGCGTTCATCGGGTCCTTCTATGCGGCGACGGGCAACATCCTGGTGATGACCGGCGGCGCCGCCAACACGGAAGTCGCCGGGCTGCACATCTGGTACAAGGCCTTCACCTTCCTCCAGTTCGGTCCCGCCACCGCCGCCGCCTGGATGCTGGGGGTGATATTAGTGGGGTTCACGGTTCAGCAGTTGAAGATGCTGTCGCGAGTGGAGTTTAAGGCAGGTTAGAAGAGAGTGTCCAGTGTTCAGTATTCAGTGTTCAGAAAGGGAAAGATGATGACGGGCGGAAACTCCTTTGCGAAAACTTATCGGGATTTGATTGTGTATCAGAAGTCCCGGCATGTCGCTGATACCGTCTTCGCGCTTACTAAATCCTTTCCGAACGATGAGCGATATTCCCTTGTGGATCAAATTCGCAGGATTTCGCGATCTATTGGGGCGCAAATAGCCGAGGCGTGGGCCAAGCGGCGTTATCCTAATCATTTTGTCTCAAAACTGTCTGACGCTGATGGAGAGAAAAATGAAACAGAACATTGGCTTGATATATGCGTGGATTGTCACTACGTGAAACCCGATGCAAGCCAGGGGATACGTGGTGAATTAATTGAAATCGGACGTATGCTGCAAGCCATGATGGATCGTTCAGAGGATTTCAAGGGGTCTGGATATGGCCGTGTAGGCGAACCCGCCCCAAGTTATGGCCCGGGCGATGAGTATTTTCTGAACACTGAACACTGAATACTGAACACTTTCTTCCCATGCCGATATTGTCACAAATAGGACGACGCCACTGGAAGACCCGTTTGCTTATCGCGGTCATGTATGTGCTGCTGATTGGCGGGGCGGTGACCATGGTGTATCCGTTCCTGCTGATGCTGGCGGGGAGTACGAAGTCATCGGTGGATGCGGCGGATCAGCGGGTGATCCCGGCCTTCTTGCGGGATGAAACCGCGCTATACCGGAAACACATCGAGGGGCTTTTCAACGAGTCGCTGAGCCAGATGCGGTGGGCATACGGAAGTGACGCGGCGACATTCCAGAAAGTCGAGCCTCCCGACGGGATGCCCGGACTGGTCGCCGAGTGGCGGGAGTTTCTGGAATCGGCGGACCTGCCTGCGCACACCTTTGAGCTGGGATACCTGGCGACTCCGCAGTCACGAGGCGCCATCCCCTCCAGTCTCCGGGACTTCAAGCATCAGCTCGAGCGGGTGTACGGGGATGACATCACGCGGCTCAACGATGCCCTGGGGACGACCTTTGTCGGGTGGAATGCCTTCTTTGTGCTGCCCAAGAATGGTCTCGAGCGCCGCGTCAAGGGCGGGGACAGGGCCTTCGACCGGGCGGTGGCGGATTATGTCCGGACTCAGCCCCGGGACAAGCGATATTACTTCAGTGCCGAGGGATTCTATAAAATTGCTTTTTTGAAGAACCAGTACACCCATGACCTCGCGACTTACAATGCATCCCACGGCACCGCTTATTCCCTGTGGAGTGATATCCATCTGACCCGGCGAATTCCGGATTCGGCAGAGAGTACTCAATTGGAACGGGACGACTGGGAGCGTTTCGTCCGCGGTATTCTGGGGCTGGTTTGGATTCGGGCCGATGCCACGGCGGCGCCCTCCTATCGCGAATTCCTGACGGCCAAGTACAAGGATGTGGCAACCTTGAACAGCCGGTACTCGACCTCCTATTCCCGTTTTGATCAGGTGCCTTTCCCGACACAGCCGCCCGCGGCGGGGGTGGTGTTGTCCGACTGGGAGTCATTCCTGCATGGCTGGCGCGATCCCGAGACCGGGACGCAATACCTTCTTCCCGCGGAATCCCTCGTGCTGGATACCGTGGATTTCCGTTTCCGGGACTGGCTCCAGAAGAAGTATGGCTCACTCGAGCAGCTGAGCCGTCACCTCAAATCACCAATTTCCTCGTGGCAGGCCATCCTTCCGCCCCAGCGCGAGTTTCATTACCAGGCCTTCAAGGCTACTCTTCATGAACTTCGCAGGGAATTCGTCACCCGCAACTTCCGGAGCGTGGGCGACTACATTTTCCGTCATGGCCGGGCGCTGGCGAATACCGCCCTGTATTGCGGCCTCTCGGTGCTCTGTGCGCTGATTTTCAATCCCCTGGCAGCCTATGCCCTGAGCCGGTACCGGCCCCGGTCTACCTACAAGCTGCTGCTGTTCCTCATGTTAACCATGGCCTTCCCGCCGATGGTGACGCAGATCCCGGTCTTCCTGATGTTGCGTCAGTTTCATCTGCTGAACACCTTTGCGGCACTCGTCTTGCCCGGATTGGCAAACGGCTATACCATTTTCCTGCTGAAGGGGTTCTTTGATTCGCTTCCCAGGGAGTTGTATGAATGCGCCCAGCTGGACGGGGCGGGGGAGTTCAGGCTCTTCTGGCAGATCACCATGCGCCTCAGTACCCCGATCCTGGCTGTCACGGCCCTGGGGGCCTTTACGGGGGCCTACACCAACTTCATGATGGCGCTGCTGCTTTGCCAGGATGAGCGCATGTGGACGATCATGCCATGGCTGTACCAGTTGCAGGCGACAAGCGGGCAGGGGGTGGTGTTTGCGTCCCTCATGCTGGCCTCTATTCCGACTCTCATTGTCTTTGTGCTTTGCCAGAAAGTCATCATGCGCGGTATTGTGGTGCCTGTGGAGAAATAAGGAGGAAGTTATGACATCCCGCGAACGAATAGTGTCGGCCATCGAACATCGCCAGCCTGACCGTGTGCCGGTCGATCTTGGCGCCACGCCCAGTTCGGGTATATCGGCGACAGCCTACGGGAACCTCAAGAAGCACCTAGGTGTCACGACGGGCCATACCCGGTTGTATGATGTGGTGCAGCAACTGGCCCAGCCCGAGGAGAACATTCTGGACCGCTTTAAGATTGATGTCGTGGATGTCGGGCGGACGTTCAATACCCGTGATGCGGATTGGTATGATGTGAAGCTTGCGGATGGGCAGAGCGCCCAGTATCCGGTGTGGTTCCATCCGGAAAGGCAGCCGGACGGATCCTATGTTGCCCGGCATAAGGACGGTACGGACATCGCGCACATGCCGGCGGGCGGCACGTTCTATGACCAGTCCTATTTCCCCTATGTGGATGGGTATCCGGCAGACTTTTCCGGGCTGGACCGGGAGATGGGGAAGATCCTGTGGGCGGCCCTGGTGCACAGTCCCTGGGATCATGCGGGCGACCCGGGGTTCTGGACCACACTGCGGGAGCGGGCGCTGGCCCTTCGGGCCTCCTCGGACCGTGCCTTGATGATTGTCTGTGGCTGCAACTTATTCGAGTGGGGGACCTTCCTGCGGCGGATGGACAATTTCCTCATGGACGTCTATGCGGAGCCTGAGATGGTGGAGAAGCTGCTCGATGCGCTGATGGAGCGGCATCTGGCGACGCTGGAGAAGGTTTGCGACACGGTCGGCGACGTGTGTGACATCCTGCGCTTCGGGGATGACCTGGGGATGGATACCGGGCCGTTCATGTCGGCGGATGTTTACCGCCGGTTGTTCAAGCCCCGGCATGCGCAGCTTTGCGCGACCGTTCACAAGAAGAGCCGGATGAAGACCTTCCTGCATTCCTGCGGATCCATCCATGAGCTGATGCCCGACCTGATTGAGGCGGGTTATGACGTCATCAACCCGGTTCAGACCACCTGCCGTGACATGGAGCCGGAGAGGTTGAAGCGGGACTTCGGGAAAGACATTTGTTTCTGGGGCGGGGGGTGCGACACTCGGACGGTGTTGAACCGTGCCACGCCGGCGGGGGTGAAGGAGCATGTGAAGCGGCGGCTCGACATCCTGTCACCCGGGGGCGGGTTTGTGTTCAATACCGTTCACAATATTCTGCCTGAAGTCCCGCCGCAAAACATTGTGGCAATGTATGAGGCTGTGGCGGAGTTCGGCGGGTGATTGAAATTTGCACTTGAAATTACCTACCTCCGGCATGATTCTAGCCCGCTATGGGAGCACCGGAAAAAAGCAAACGCGGAGAAATGGCCACGTATCGCCGCCTATTGACCTACACTCGCCCTTACTGGAGGCGCGTGGTCATCGGAATCCTGTTCGGATGTCTTTACGCGATAGCGAACGGGGGGTTCCTGCTGTTTGTAAACAAGGGGCTTCCTGTTTTCTTTGACCGCTCGCCAGTCGTTGCCCCCGGTGCAGTTGTCCAGAGCCCGCATGACCAGTCGGCTGAATCGATCGCCCGGCAAACGGCGGTGCCCGCTCCCGTGGAAGGACAAGCCGTCGCTGGATCCAAGGTCACCGTCGGACGGCTGGAATCGTTGAAAAAGCGACTTGCCGCGCTCCAGTCAAGGCTCTCGGCATCGCTCCTGAAGAATTTCTCCGCGGATTGGCTGATCATATTTACCGCCCTGATGCTGCCGGTCGTGGGGATTATCCGTGGCGTGGCGGACTACATGTCGAAGTATCAGATCCGATGGGTCGGGTCGCGTGTGGTCATGGACTTGCGCAATGCCCTGTTCAGCAAACTCAACGCCTTGTCGTTGTCCTACTTTGTTTCGAGCCGGAGCGGTGAGCTCATTGCCCGGACCACGAATGATCCCATGGCGGTGGAAAATGCGGTATCCGTGGTGGTTGAGGATGTGGCCAAGCAACCGCTTACCTTGATCGTCGCGGTTGCCGCGCTCATCTTGATTGACCCGTGGCTGGCTCTCATCAGTATGGTTTTGTTCCCGATCTGCATTCTGCCCGTGGCGGTATTCGGGCGGCGGGTCCGGCGTTTCACGCGGGAGGCCCAGCAGCGCGTGGCGGACCTGGTTTCAGTGCTGCAGGAAATGATCGGCGGGGTGCGGGTCGTCAAGGCATTCGGGATGGAGCCGTATGAGACCGGCCGGTTCGAGGAACAGAACGACGCTTTTTTCCGGCGCACCATCAAGGTGATGCGCGCCAATGCCGCGGTGGAGCCGATTATTGTGTTTATTTCCACCATAGGCGTGAGCCTGGTGTTGATCTATGTGTGGAAACTCGGCATGAAGTACAACGAGTTCATGGTCTATGCCGGGGCGCTGTTCATGATGTATGAGCCGGTCAAGAAACTCAGTCGCATGCACCTGCAGATCCAGCAGGCGGGGGCTGCGGCCGACCGGATATTCGAGGTTCTGGATACGCCAGTCTCCGTGAAGGAGCGTCCGGATGCGGTGGAATTCAAGGGGAAGGTCGAATCGATTTCGTTTGAGAAGATTGCGTTCTCCTACGGTGAAGGCCACGTGTTGGACGGGGTGTCGCTGGATGTGAAGGCAGGACAGCGTATCGCCATTGTCGGCGGGTCGGGATCGGGGAAGACCACGCTCGTCAGCCTGATCCCCCGCTTCTATGATGTCACGGGTGGTGCCCTGAAAATCAACGGGATGGATGTCCGGGACATGACCATTCCCTCCCTGCGGCGGCTGATGGGGATCGTGACCCAGGATACGGTGCTTTTCAACGATACGGTGGCGAACAACATCAGTTATGGGTCACGGGAGGCCAGCCGGGAGGCGATCATAGCGGCCGCCACGCAGGCCAGTGCCCACCAATTCATCATGGAAATGCCGCAGCAATATGAAACCAAGGTGGGCGACCTCGGGGTCAGGCTGTCAGGCGGCCAGAAGCAACGTCTGGCGATTGCCCGGGCGATGCTGCGTAATCCCCCCATCATGATCCTCGACGAGGCCACCAGCGCGCTGGATACCGAGTCAGAGCGGCTGGTTCAGTCGGCCCTGCATGAGTTGATGACCGGGCGGACGGTCTTTGCCATCGCCCACCGGTTGTCGACCATTATTGACTGCGACCGCATTATCGTCCTGGATCAGGGCCGGATCGTCGAATCGGGCACCCACGAGGAGCTGCTGAGGTCCAACGGTACATACAAGCGCCTGTACGACCTTCAATTCGCGGGCTGAACGCATTCACCCAATTTGCCGCCGTCACCCCGGGCGCTTGCGTCCGACGCCATTCTCTGGCACCCTGCCGCTATGTCCAGTCGAAAAGATCCGATACGGAAGACGCCCGCCGAGATACTTGCCGATCTCATGGCGGGTCACCAGGAGGCGCTGTCAGGCGGTCCTGAGAAAGCGGGGAAGTATCTGCTCAACTTCATCGGGCGGGCCAACTCAATCCCGAACGCCGTGAAATTCTTCCTGTTCGACCTGATGGCCGAGGACGCCTTCCAGGGCGGAGACGTTGAAGCCTGCCGCTCGGCGGTGGCCACGGCGGCGGGCTACCTGCCGGTGGCCCGCGATGAGATGCCGTCTGCCTTCCGCGAGTACCGCCTGTCGATCCGGCTATTCGAGCGGGGAATTGCCCTGGCGATTGACGGCGGGGAGTTCGAGCAGGCACTGGCCCTGTGCGACGAGGCAATCAGTATCGGCATGGGTAAGGCCTACGAGGCCAAGCGGGCGTCGATCGAGCGGATGACATAGCCCGCCTGTCAGCCTCAAAAGCCATGGTCTTTCAGGAAGTTGATGCTTTTATCCATGGTGATGTTGAAATCGGCGTCACCATTGATCGGTCGAAAGTGCGATCCATTGAAAAACCCGTGATCTTTTCCCTGGAAGGGAACGAGTATGCATGTGTTTCCGTTTTCCTTCATGAGTTTCGTGAAGCGTTCGACGTTTTCGAACGGGACAGTTTTGTCTGCCGTGCCGTGAAACACCAGTGTTGGCGGGATGCCTTTCTGGATATGATGACATGGCGAGATCTCGGTCTTTCGATCTCGGCCAATGTTGCTCATGCCGTAACCCTTTTCCGTCGTATCGATAACCGGGTTGAATAGAATCATGGCGTTGGGCAGAGCGCTAATGCTTGAATCTTCTCCTTCTTCCTCGTGTCCCTGGATGATGCCGGTGCACGCGGCAATGTGACCACCCGCAGATCCCCCTGCGGCGACAATGCGGTCGGGATCGACACCCAGTTCCACCGCATGCTGTCGAATCCAGCGAACAGCTGACTTGCCGTCCTTGACGCACTCAAAGGGGGTCGTTTTGTGTCTCGTGGACACCCTGTATTCCGCCGACATGGACACAAAACCATAATCCGCGAAGCGCTTAGCCTGCTGATAAAACTGTGTTGGAGTGCCTCCCATCCACCCGCCACCAAAGAAGAAGACAATAGCAGGCCGCTTGTCGGTCGGTTTGTGATTTTCGGGATTGAAGACATGGAGCTTGAGCTCAATCTTGCCGAGTTTCTTGTAGGGCAAGGTCTTGGTCGGTTCGATTCTGTCTTTTGCGTATGTTGAACTCGAAAGCATCAATATCCCCAACAGAACAAATAGTGTTGTTCGTCTCATCTCTCCGCTCCTCTTGCAGAAGGTTGCAGGTCAAGCGCGCTGCAAAGTGTCTCATGAACCTGCTGGTTGAACTTAGCCGGCTGCCTTGGTAGCCGGCAAGTTTTTCCTTTTCTTAAACTTTGCGAAGATGACCGTCAAAGCACAGCCGGCCCGAACATGGTGATTTGCGCCGGACTCCGCCAAGAGGAGTCAAAATACATGAGCACTATAGCACAGGACGGGTATGGAAACAGCAGATGATTTGGCCGATCGGGGAGCGGGTGAAGGCTCGCAAGTGACTGTCCCTTCCTTCCCCCCTGGGGACGCCAGTGAAACTAATTGCCTGTCCCCACGCCCCTTTGAGGTGGTAAGTTGGTGCTGTGTTCGGACTCACCCATAGGCGGCGTGAAAAGATCAAGGCGCAACCATTCCCTCCCGAATGGGGTGAGCTGATCCAGCGCGCCGTTCCGGTTTACGGTCGCCTGTCCCCTGAAGATCAGCATGAGTTGCAGGGGCATATCCAGGTGTTTCTGGCTGAGAAACGGTTTGAAGGGTGTGGTGGGTTGGCGATCACGGATGAAATCAGGGTAACGGTTGCCGCGTACGCCTGCGTCCTGCTTCTGCATCGGGAGACTGACTATTACCCCCTGTTGGTCACCATTCTGGTGTATCCCCATCCCTTTATGGTTTCCCGTTATCAGGCTGGGCCGGCGGGGCAGGTGGTCGAGGCGGACCAGGCGTTGGCGGGGGAAAGCTGGCGCCATGGCAATGTCGTACTAGCCTGGGATGAAGTCCAGCATAGCGCGTTTGCTCCTGATGACGGGCATAATGTCGTGTTCCATGAGTTTGCCCATCAGCTTGACGAGGAGGACGGGGCCGCCAACGGGGCGCCCGCACTGCCCCGGCGCTCAATGTATGGTGCGTGGGCCCGTATCCTGGGGAGTGATTACGCCGAACTGGTCCGTGATGCCGAGGAGGGCAGGGGCTCT
>CAZMSS010000065.1:0-12962 GCA_964568965.1 uncultured Verrucomicrobiota bacterium
ACTTCTTCTCTTTCTTCCCCTTGACACTAGACACTAGACACTTCTTCTCTTTCTTTCCCTTAACACTCGACACTAGACACTTCCCTTCTTCCTCAAAACACCACCTTGCAGTTCGGCAGCGCATTCCGGATGCGAGTCTGCTCGTCGGCCGGAATCGGGTTGCCCATAAGATAGAGGGTTTTCAGGTTTTGCGCCAGCCCGCTGAGATCCACCGGCAGGGCGGTCAGGCGGTTGTGGTTTGCCCGCAGCCAGGTCAGGTTGGTCAGCCGGCCGATGGAGCCGGGGAGGGTGGTGAGCTGGTTCCGGTCCAGGTTGAGGTAAGTCAGTTCCGATAACTGCCCGAGTTCGGGTGGCAGCGTGGTGAGCTGGTTGTCGTTGACCCATAGTCGGCTCAAGTTCGCAAGGCGGCCCACCGCCGGGGTCAGGTTGGTCAGACTGGATTCACCGGCGTCGAGGCTGACCAGTTTAGAAAGAGTTCCGATTTCATCCGGGAAGGAACCGATTTTGCAGGTGCGCACGGAGAGACGCTCCAGATTGCCCAATTTGAGGATGTCCCCGGGAAAAGCCGGCAGTCGGCGATAATACAGGTCCAGTTCCAACACTTTGTCAGGCGCCGCCATGGCTTCCTGCATGGTTGTGGCCCGTTTCGGATTTGCCGCGGGTGGGGTTGACTCGCGTGAACAGCCTGCAAGCAGGATGGCGGCGGCCATCCCCATGGGAAAAAGGAGCGTTCTTCCCCGTCGGAAGAAGGCCTTTCCACCGTTAGTCCTGTTGCTTTTCATGCCGTCAGGGATGGTGCAGGCTGAGGGGGGGGAAGTCAAGCCGTCCCTAACCTCTGCTCAACAAGGTCTTTCCGGGCAGGGGATTCAGAGGGCAGGGTTCGGGATTCAGGTGCATGCAATCAGGCTGGAATCCTTCAGCAGTTCTGCGCGCCAGCCGCGCAGAAGCCTGTGATTTTCGGGTTGGGCGGTCTGGCCCTCATCCAGCAGCATCAGGATGTCGTTCTTGGTGCCCACCAACCGGGCATCCACCTGTTTTACCTCCGCCATCTTGCGGATGAGCTCCGCGGTCGCAGTAATCCGCGACTTTCCGATCGTCCGCTCATCAGGCAGGTCGGGGATAACAGGACAGGCCGCTTCCGAAAGCGCGGTGCCCCGAAGTACAGCCGCCATCAGGGACTCGCCGTAGCGCTGTTCGGTCCGGCGCCGGAGGTCGCGGCATTTCTCGAAGTCGGGCGGGCGCTCAGGAAGGACGAAGGCGACGGACAACAGTTCGGAGTCCTCCACAACATGCTGTCGCGGCAGGTCGACCGTTCTTGCCTCCAGCTCCCGCCAGGCGGCAAGTTCGCGCAGGACGGCCAGGCTGCGTGGGCTCAGGCGCCCGGCAGAACGGATCCGGCGAAAGGCGTCCATGGGATTTGACTCTGCTGTCAGTGCCGGTGCGTTGAGCAGTTGAAGCTCCTCGTTCAGCCAGGCTTCCACGCCCGACTCCCGGGCTTTTCCGCGCAGAAGCGCTGCCGCCCGGGGCAGGTAGCGGACGTCGTCCGCGGCGTATTCCAATTGCTCCGGTGACAGGGGGCGGGCCATCCAGTTGGCACGGGTATGGCCCTTGGGCAGTTCAATGCCCAGCAGGTTCACGAGTAGATTTTGCAGGGAGGTCTCGCTGCTCAGCCCGGCGAACCCGGCCGCCAGGCGGGTGTCAAAGATGTTCTGCGGCACCGCGCCCGTTGCCCGGCGCAGGATCATGAGATCCTGCGGGGCATCGTGCAGGATTTTCTCTATGGCCGGATTGGCGAGAATTTCCCCCAGGGGGGTAAGGTCGGGCAGGGCGACGGTATCCACCAGGAAACAGGTTCCATCCTGAGTGCCCAGTTGGATCAAGCCAAGCCGGGCATAGAACGTCCGTTCCCAGACAAATTCGGTATCCACCGCCACGCAGGGCGCGCCCGCAAGGGTCTCGCCCAATTTCCCCAGCTCAGCGGGTGTCTCGATCATTGTGAAGTCATTAGCCATATCCCCATAGTATCAGGGGGCGGGAGCAGGGCGGTCAAGCGATAATGCCCCGCCCCCGGGGGCATTGTCCTGCAAAACGTGCGTAAACAGGGTTGACTTTGGTTTTTCCGGCCTTACTCTTCGGGAAAACCTCAGGGAATAAGCAGGGATTTATGGCATCAATCGACATCACGTCGCTCCGGGGATTGTCCGGAGCGGAAGCAGCCGCGCGCCTCAGCGCGGAGGGATATAATGAGCTGCCACAGAGCAAGCCGCGCAGTATTTTCGCCATTGCGCTGGATGTGGTCAAGGAGCCGATGTTTCTCCTGCTGGTCGCCTGCGGCCTGATTTACCTGGTGCTCGGGGATATCCAGGAATCCCTCATGCTGATGGGGTTTGTGTTCGTTGTGATGGGGATCACCCTCTATCAGGAACGCAAGACCGAGCGGGCGCTCGATGCGCTGCGCGACCTCTCCAGTCCGCGTGCCTCGGTGATCCGCGACGGCGAGCAGAAGAAGATCGCCGGCCGGGACGTCGTGCGCGGCGATATCATCCTGCTCCAGGAAGGCGACCGCGTGCCCGCCGATGCCGTCCTGATCTCCTCCATGAGTCTCTCCGTGGATGAGTCGCTCCTCACTGGGGAGTCCGTCCCCGTCCACAAAATGATGGTTGATGGCCCGATCGCCGACCTGGCGATGGCGCGTCCCGGCGGCGATGAGACCCCGTTCCTGTATTCCGGGACACTCGTGGTGCAGGGGCAGGGCGTGGCGGAGATCAAGGGCACCGGCCTGAAGACCGAGATCGGGAAAATCGGCAAGGCCTTGAAGAGCCTTGAACAGGAGGAAACCCTGCTCCAGAAGGAAACCGGACGCATGGTTCGCCGGCTGGCGGTGGTGGGGCTGTCCCTGTGCGCCCTTGTTGTCGTGGTGTATGGCCTGACCCGGGGTGACTGGCTGCAGGGCGTGCTGGCCGGCATCACGCTGGCCATGGCGACCCTGCCGGAGGAGTTCCCGGTGGTCCTGACGATCTTCCTGGCCATGGGCGCCTGGCGGATGTCCCGCAAACGGGTTCTGGCCCGCCGGGTTCCGGCCATCGAAACGCTGGGCTCAGCCACGGTGCTGTGCACCGACAAAACCGGAACGTTGACGCTGAACCGGATGACGGTGGAGCAGCTTTATGCGGATGGCACATTCTGTGATTTGACGAAGTTGGGGGAGGTGCCCCTTGCGGAAAACTTCCATGAAGTGGTGGAGTACGGCATTCTGGCCAGCCAGCGCAATCCGTTTGATCCCATGGAGAAGGCGATCCATGAGGTCGGGGGGCGCTACCTGGCCAAGACGGAACACCTGCATGACGACTGGGAACTGGTGCGCGAGTACCCGCTCTCCCGTGAGATGCTGGCAATCTCGCAGGTCTGGAAGTCACGGACGGGTGATGACTTCATGATCGCAGCCAAGGGGGCGCCCGAGGCCATCGCCGACCTTTGTCATTTGTCCCCGGAGCGGAAAGTGGAACTGGCGGGGCAGATTGACCAGTTGGCCCGCGACGGATACCGGGTGCTGGGCGTGGCGCGGGCACGGTTCAGGCCGACGGCCCTGCCGGACCAGCAACATGACTTTGACTTTGAGTTCATCGGGTTGCTGGGGCTGGCCGATCCCATCCGCCCGACCGTTCCTGCCGCCATTGCGGTATGCCATGAAGCGGGAATCCGGGTGGTGATGATCACCGGGGATTACCCCGTTACGGCCCGGAATATTGCCAAACAGATCAACCTGGCGGAGGGCGATCTCATCACCGGGCCGGAGCTTTCCGTGATGAGCGACGAGGAGCTGGCCCGCCGCATCAGGAACGTGACCGTCTTTGCCCGCGTGGTGCCCGAGCAGAAGCTCCGTATTGTCGAGGCCTTCAAGGCGGCCGGCGAAATCGTGGCGATGACAGGGGACGGCGTGAACGATGCCCCGGCGCTGAAGGCCGCCCACATCGGGGTGGCCATGGGGGCGCGCGGAACCGACGTCGCCCGCGAGTCGTCCTCGCTGGTCCTGCTGGATGATGACTTCTCGTCCATCGTGGAGGCGGTCAAGATGGGGCGCCGGATTTTTGACAACATCCGCAAGGCCGTCGCGTATATCTTCGCCATCCATGTGCCGATCGCCGGGATGTCGTTGATTCCGGTGCTGTTTGGCTGGCCGCTGGTCCTGATGCCGGTCCATATCCTGTTCCTGGAACTGATCATTGATCCCGCGTGCTCCACCATCTTTGAGGCGGAGGCGGAGGAGAAGGACCTCATGAAACAGCCGCCGCGCAAGAGCGGGGAACCGTTGTTCAGCCTGCGCAGCATCGGGGTGAGCGTGCTGGAGGGCTTGAGCGTTCTGGCGGTGGTGCTGGCGGTGTTTGGAATTTCCTGGGGCCTGGAACGGTCCGCGGACGAGTCGCGGGCTTTGTCCTATACCACCCTGATCGTGGCGAATCTGGCCCTGATCATCAGCAACCGGTCAAGGACCCGGACGCTGTTCGAGATGGCGAAGGTTCCGAACGCGGCGATGTGGTGGGTGCTTGGCGGGGCGACGCTGTTCCTGACGATGATCCTCTGCGTCCCGTTCCTGCGCAATCTCTTCAAGTTCTCCATCCTGCACCCCGTCGATATCGCCATTTGCATCGGGGCAGGCCTTCTGAGCATCGCCGGCTTCGAGCTCCTGAAGCTCCGGTCACATCGAAGGAGTCAGTAGACAGTTGGCAGCGGATCCCGGCTCACTGTCTGCTGCCCGCCCTCATCCGGCGGTATCGTGCCGGGGTGATGCCGGTGAGGCGGCGGAAATGTTTGATGAAGTAGCTCTGGTCGTTGAAGCCCGTCTCATAGGCGATTTCCGTGCAGGATTTCTCCGTGCTCTCGAGAAGCTGGCGGGCATGCTGGATTCGCGTGTGGGTGATGATTTGCAGCACGGTTTTGCCGGTGTGGGCCTTCACGACATGGGCGAGCCGGTAGGAGCTGAGCCCCACTTCCTTCGCGATATCCCTCAGTGAGACAGGGTGGGCGTGGTTGCGTGCAATGAAGTCGAGAGCCTGGCTGACGCGGGTGTTGGACCGGTTAAACCCGTGCAGGTAGATGCCCTCAATGAAATCGTTCAGGGCTTCCGTGAGTACCCGCGAGAGCTCCTCGAAGTCGCGGGCGCGGATGAGTCGTTCCATCCAGCGGTGGTTTCTTTCGATCAGGGATTCCATTACAGGGCTGTCCTCCACGGCCGTCCGGGTCAGGTAACCCATCATCTCGATGGCCCGGGCACGCAGCACCACCAGCTTGGGCGAGGTCAGGTACATGGCGCCCAGCATCTCGTTGAGCACGCGCCGCGCGCCGTCCTGGTCGCCCGCCCGGATATGGGAGAGCAGAATGCGCTCCTTCTCGAACGGATAGGAGGACACGCTGCCCTGCCGGCGCTGGTCCTCGATCGCCTCGGCAAGTTGCCGCTGCTGGTCGAACCGGAGCCGATTCTCCTCCATCTGGACCGCTTTCCAGCCGCTGACCTGGTAAAACTCCCGCTGCAGGCAGGCGGCCGCCTCCTGGATCATGGCGGGGGAGAGGGCTGTGCGGGAGGCCAGATAGCCGCGTGCCGCCAGCGCGGAAAGTCCCATGCCCGTCAGGCTTCGCAAACAATCCTCCGTGGATGCCCCCGCCGCGGTCGAGAAGACATCGCCGCCGATCAGCGCCCCATGGATGATACGCCGGTCTTCCAGCGCCACCAGCCAGCTCGTCAGGCCCGGGCAGGTCTCAAACTCATACGGCTGTCCCGTTGTCACGCTTTCATGAAGGGCATACAGGCGCATCCGCCGGATCCGGGGGGGCGGGTCGCCCAGGGGGTCCGAGTCCCGCACCGTGCGCCCGTTCAGGTCCATGAAAAAGGGGCGGACCCCGGTAGCCTTGTGGACGCCACGGATCACATCGGTCAATATACGCTTGGAGAGTTGGGGCATACGGCAAGAACGATGTATGAGTGTTTCGGGCAGCGAGTCCTGTTTTCTTTTCCTCCGGGAGTCAAACTGCTGAGAATCTCCTTTATTTCCGCAATCGCGTCAAGTAAACAGAAGCGTATCGCGGGGGCGGAATTAGTCAATTTTCTCCCTCGAATCAGCAAGATCGTTATAAAAAAAGCGGGATCTGACTATTTTTTGGGCGATGAGTCCGGTAGGTTATCACTTTTTTCGGGCACAAAAGTAACGATCAGTAACAAAGGAGAATCAGATGAGCGCGGTTTTGGAGCAGATCAAGGAATTGTTGATGAAGGGTAAAGCCAATGACGTCAAGGCATTGGTTCAGCAGGCGTTGAATGAGAAGATCGGTGCTGCCGATATTCTGAACAAGGGGCTGCTGGGCGGCATGGGCATCATCGGCGAGCGCTTCAAGAAGAATGAAGTGTACGTCCCCGAAGTGCTGATCGCGGCCCGTGCGATGAAGGCGGGTATGGAAGTGTTGAAGCCCGCCCTGGCCGCGGCCAAGGTCGAGCCCCGCGGTGTGGTGGTAATCGGGACCGTCAAGGGCGACCTGCATGACATCGGCAAAAACCTCGTGGGCATGATGATTGAGGGTGCCGGATTCAAGGTGGTGGACGCGGGGATCAACGTTGAGCCGGCCAAGTTCGTTGAACTGGCCCGGGCGAACAACGCCTCGCTCATCGGGGCCTCGGCCCTGCTGACGACCACGATGACGAACATGAAGGAAGTCGTGGATGCGGTGAAGGCGTCAGACCTCGCCGGCAAGGTGAAGGTGATGATCGGTGGCGCGCCCGTGACCCAGGCTTTCTGCGATGAAATCGGCGCCGACGGCTATGCCGCAGATGCGGCCTCTGCCGCTGACCTCGCCAAGGTTCTGGCCAAGTAAGTCTGAGATTACGTCAGTATAAAAGGGGAACCCGCGGGGGTTCCCCTTTTTTTCAAGGAGAGAAGCTCATGCAGCGACACAGCGTTCTTCTGATCTGCCTGTTGGTGGGGCTGGCTTCAGGGGTGACATGCCCGGCCCAATCTCCTTCTCCCGATGAGCGCGGTTTGTGGAAGGTCTGGGTTGCCAGCACCAATGGTGTAGCGGACCATGCGGCCGTGGTGGCTGCCTGCAGGGAATTCAAGGCCAAGGCGCCCCAGGATCCGCTCGTTGTTGTTGCGGCGGGCATTGAAGCCTGGCGCCTGCTCAAGCTGGGAGATACCAATGCGGCGATCATGCTGCTGGAGCCGATGCTGGCGGTTCCCGGGAATGCAACGTCTCTCCAGGCCGCAGGTGCCGAAATGGCGCGCAGCTGGTTGACCAGGCTCGACCGGGAGAAAGTCCGTGTTGCCCTGAAGAAGATCTATGTGCGGGATATCGAGTTTCCGGCTTCCCTGGAGGCGATCAAGGCCCTGAAGATCGTCAAAATGCCACCCTTCACGGATCGCTGGGGAAAGCCTTGGACATACCGGCAGAAGAGCGTCATCAAGGATATGGTATCCCAGCAATATGTCCTGGAATCAAGCCGGCTGGGGACGTTGTCTGATCTGGCAAAAGCGTTGGCCCTGCCGTATGCGAGCCGCATTACCCTCGAACCCGCCAGACTGGTCAGCGACACCATGGTGGAGTTCAACTCCAGCGCCGGAAAACCCGGTGTTCTCCAGTCCGGCGGCAGTCTGGATGGAGTGATTTTCGCCTATCTGGGCGCCAATATCATTGTGATGGCGGACGACAATCATTGGCGTGTCGTCGCCAAGCCCCGATAAAAGGGCGGGTGCAGGGTTCGTTCAGTCACGCAGGAACCCCTACTTCTCATCCCCAATCACCAGGCTCATCACGCGATGACCTTCCTCGAAGAGCATTCCGCGCTGCCGTAGCCAGTCCAGTTCCCGCTCTCCCTCCCGGCCGGGATAGACCGCCGCGATCTCCTGCAGGGTGCGGGGCGTGTCAAGATACTCAATCAGGGGCAGCAGGGTGCCGCCAGGGCGGTGCAGGACAGCCCTGCCGTCGCGGGAGTCATACACCACCGTTGAGTCCCCGTGCCGGGCCAGGCAAAGTCTGGCCTCCTCGAGGTTGTCTGCATTCAGCCAGCGGGTCTTCCACCGCTCCACCGCCGCGTTCATGCGGTCCAGCCAGCCTTCCATGAAGGCGACATCGGCATGGGTGTCCTTGAACTTCACGGCGATCCGGGCGAGGCCCTCGTGGTTGAATGGGAATGTCAGGCCGTAGAAATCCTCGGGCTTCAGGTCCAGCCCGAAGTCCAGGGCCCGGTCGAAATACTCGCTGTAGCGGACAAAGCCCACCAGGCTGGCAGACTGGGGCGGGTGGAGGTGGGTCAGGGTGGGGATGAGGCGGAGTGTATGGTCGAGCGTGTCAACCGGCTCGCCCGGCGAGAACAGCAACAGATTCCACCCGACCGTGACCGGGAACCGGGCGCAGGCCTTGAGGAAGCGGATGTTCTGGAATGCCGTGGTCCCCTTGTTCATCAGGGCCAGGGTTTCGGATGACAGGCTTTCGATACCGGGCTGAAGCATTGTTACGCCCGCGTCACACAGGGTTTTCAGCTCGGGCTCGCGCAGGGTTGCCCGTACCTCGTATTGGATCTTTATGCCCGGGGGCGTCTGGAGGCCGGGCATGACGCCCTTCAGATAGTCCCGTGGCAGGACGGTATCCACACTCTCCAGGAATGTGCAGCGTGGTGTGTAGCGATACAGGGACTGGATGTGGGCGGTCGCCTGTTCAGGCGTCATTTCGCGGAACCGTAGCGAAGGCCCGTTCAGGCCGCAAAAAGTGCAGCGCTGCCGTTCGCCCCACCAGCATCCGCGTGAGGTTTCAAACAGCAGGATCGGTTCAACCCCGCCCCCGGGAAAATGGCGGTCGACCGAGTTGAGAAAGGAGTCGTAATCGAGCATGACGGGATCCCGGATGTCGCGCTCGTCGCCGAACAGGCCGGGACCTTCCCCGCGCCGCAGGACGCCGTTGATCGCGCTCAAACCGTCAAGATCGCCGTTGCCGAAGCGGCTGACAAATTCGGGGAAGCTGACCAGCCCGGGACCGGAGAAGAAGTAATCCACGCAGGAGATTTGCCGCGAGTATTCCGCCCCCATCTCCCCGGTACAGGCGGCGCCCCCCATGACGATCATGAGGTCCGGCCGGACGGCCTTCAGCCGGCGTGCCAGTGCGAAGGACGCCATGGTCTGGGCAAAGAGCGCGCTCATGCCTACAATATCGGCATCTGCCAGGGCGTATTTCCGGATCACGCCATCGAGAAAGTCATTCACCGCCGCCCGCTTTTCGAACAGCAGCTCCCAGTCCCGTCGTTCGCTCTCGCCGCTACCCGAGTAGTAGCGGCCAACATAGTCTTCGGTGTTGTCGGGGGCGTCGGGGAAGGCGGCCTGCCGGAAGAACCAGTCCCCGATCCCGCTCATGAAGCCCCGGTTTGAGAGCACGTGGCGGTAGGCGTTGAGATCGCCGAGGGCGCCGGCAAACTCGTGGTTCAGGTACAGGATTTCGACATCGACCTCGCCGGGCAGTCGTTGCTCCACAACGGACTTGAGCTGGGTAAGTGCGAGGGAGGGGCTCGCCAGCGAGGCGAACGGCATTGAAACCAGGCGGATTCTAGTCTTTGGCTTCATCATAGTACCCGATCACGTCGTCGCGGCTCCATCCGCGGAAGAGGACGCGGCTGGATTTCGGATGGTAGGGAAGAATATCGGAATACCCCGGCACGATCACCTGGGCCACCGGGAAGCCGATGCGGGGATCCGTGCAGTCCACCACAAGGTAATCACGTTCGAGTTGCCGGAAGATCGTTTTTGCGCGGTCGATTTCATCCAGGCAGTCGGTGAAGAGGGTTCCGCGCTCGAAGGGAACCACATCGCCCTCCTTGAGGAAATCGGCATGGGTGTAGGATACATAACCGTACTTGAACAGGGCCAGGAAATGGTCGGTTTCATCACCCAAACACTTAAGCCGTTCGAACCCCTCCCGGACCGGCCGGTTTTCAAACTTGCGGCCCTGCGCAAATTCAGTCAGGGCTCGCATGATGGCATCCTCGCGATCGAACGAGGTTCCGACGTTGAGGATGTGATGGAGCTGCAGGTCGGGTGGCACGTTATGGTTCACGAGATACACGCCCACGCAGGGGAGAATCCCGCCGAACGAGAAATCCTTGAGCACAATTTCGATGTTCAGCTTCCGGAGGGCTTCCAGTTGTGTCTGGATGACGGCATTGCCGATGGTGGCAGCGTCAAAGGTCGGCATGATGAGTTTGCTGCGCAGCACGGTGATCGCGGCCCGTCGCTCAAAGACCTCGGCGGTGGCCTGAACGACCGCCTCCTCCAGCCGGTTGCCGGAGGCGAGTCCGTTCGTTCCGCTGATGCCGTGAATGTAGGCGAGGGGCACCTTGACGGTCTTTTCGGTCAGGAGGGAGCGTGCGTCCACCCAGTGCTGCGCCAGGTCAGTGTCCTGGATTTTGCGGATGATATCAGGGGTGGCGGAGGAGACATGGACGAGCAGTTTCTCGATCGGCAGGGCATTGGGGACATCCCGCTGGTGCGCCTTCATGTATCCCGGGAGCCGTGACAGGTCGCGGATGGACAGGCGTTCCGCCGTTTCGGCCAGTGCGCTGGCCCGGCTGAGGATGGGGGAGATGCCCTTGCCCATGCCCACGGCGTCATTCCCGTCCATGAACAGACCGCTCCAGTAGAGGTATTCGGCGGTACGACCCTCCTGGATCGTGAACTGGTAATGCCGGCTCAGCGCGGATTCGAGGCGCCGCACGGTGTTCTCGGGCGTCTCGCTTTTGCCGTAACCAAGGATGGGGCAACGTTGGAGGTTCATGGTGCAAAAAAAACGAACGACAGCTATTACCCTGTCGTTCGTTCAATGGTCAACTCATTTATCGTGAGTTAAACCATTACTCCGTGAGCTTCGAAACCAGGGCCGGCGGAACCGGCGGCTTCTTGGCTTCGGTACGGGCCATCGGGTTGCAGCAACCACCCGCGATATAGGTCTCCGCCGAGGCAACACTGCGGGGCGGGGCGGACGGCAACTTCACTTCATGGGGAGGCGCCACAAAACCGGCCTCATCGCTACCATCACCCGCCGCAAATGCAACACCCGCGCACAAGGTCGCGGCCAACGCTGGAACAATATACTTCATTCTGGTCTCCTTTTCTTTGGTTTACACCACCGGGTCTTCACCCTTCACCTACATAATGTCTTCCCCCCCCGAAAGGTTACATAATTATTTGTAAAGTGATGTAAGTGGTTGAAGATAAGCAACATGAGTAAATGTCTGTAACAATGCCGGCCGGAATGCTTACGCATTCCGCTCCGAATAATGTGCCGCAGGCCTGGAGCGGAATCGGTAACGATTCCGGCCGGAATGCTTACGCATTCCGCTCCGAATAATGTGCCGCAGGCCTGGAGCGGAATCGGTAACGATTCCGGCCGGAGCGTGTGGTGCTGTTTATCAATGTTCAATGGGTAATAGCATGCATCAGGATATTTTGGCCGAGTTTCAGGGCTTCAGGGTCATTATACCCCAGAGCATAGGGGCTTTGTGAGTTTTCCCAGCTGCCTGCCATGCCATAGGGACTGTAGATCACGGCGGTATGGCCGTTGATCTCAAACCCTTCAAGCAGGGGTGCGATGACCGCTTTCCCCAGCTGGTTGGCCAGGGAAGGGGTGACGGTGATCTGTTTGACTGGATTGGGGATTGAGAATACATCGTTGTTGCGCGGCAGGGGGGCGATTGTCTTCTCGGGTAGGACGCGGCGCATCTCGGCACGGAATGCCTGGTCGAATCGTTTGCGCCCGCAGCAGGCTTCGGCAAACAGGAACCCTCCATTGGTCAGGTATTTGCGCAGCATGGCCACCTCCCCGTCATGGAGGCGGAATCCCTCGTGCCCGGTGATATAGAGGAGCGGTGCGTCAAAGATGCGGGGGTCCGAAAGCCGTAGTTCCCTCACATCGAGCTGAACAGGCACGGCGGTTCTCTGGTTGAAGGCCCGTAGCAGGAGAGGCAGGGCGGAAGGCCGCGTTTTCCATTCGCCCGTATAGACGATCTGCCCGATAAACAGCTTGTCCACTCCCGTCGCCGTCGCCTTGGGCGGGGGGAGGGGGGTGGACTGCTTGATCCAGCCGCGGACGGCCGTGGCATAGGAAAACAGGTTTACCCCCAGGCGGATTGCCTCCTCGGAGTCGTAGGCTGGCAGGTTATCCCGGGACCGTTTTTCCCAACCGGCGCCCATCCCCCAGCGCGACACCGCCGCCGAGATGCGGCAATGGGTTGTAACACCTTCCATCCAAGGCTCGTGGTCATCCTGGTTACGGTTCCGGGCAAGGACTCCGCTCCCGTAGTTAATGTGAAGAAGATCGTAATACGAATGGAAAACAGGATGGTCGTTGCTGAGGCGTTGCAACGGGGCATCGTGGAATATGACGCCGAGTTCATGGCGGGCGGAATCATAGAAAGGTTGCGACCCCAGTGCGGGATCGAAAATCACCATGCCTCCCGCCGTCATGAAGCTGTGCAGCTTGGCGCGCTGGGCGGGGGTGAAGGTGAAGCGATAGTGTCCCGTCATATAGAGGATGGGGTTCTTATCCGGTTCCGTGTCGATTTCATCCAGGGATTTGGCATCCATGCGATACGATAAGCCGGTTCTTTCCCTGATTTCGGCGAGCAACCCCTCCAGTCCGTGTGACGTGGCGCGTGCATCGCGTACATCGCCGGCGGTGAGGCGTACGATAATCAGTGCGGCAAGGGGTCGGTTCTGGGGCAGGGTTCCCGTAGCCTCCACTCTCCCCGCCCGGGGGCTTGTTGTCGCGGCGGTCCCGCCGGCAGCGTCCATCGGCGGCACAAAGCCGGGTTCGGTCGAGCCATCGCCAGAAGGGGGGGGCGTGGTGTCTTCATAGCTGGGTTGCGGGATCTCCGCCTCCGGCCCGGGTTGAGGAACGGGAGTGATATCCGCAGAGGTCGGGAGGGGTAGGGGTGAGGG
>CAZMSS010000066.1:0-12787 GCA_964568965.1 uncultured Verrucomicrobiota bacterium
CTCATAACCCTGAGGATCCTGCCAGGGCTCTCAACCCAGGTTCTCGCTCCGGTGGGGCTTTTCCCCGTCAGGGAATGCGATATCCTTGCGCGCGCCGGAGTCTCCGGCAATCTGGCCGTTCCCTTCGATTGGGGAAGTTACGCCGCCTGGCGCCTGTACCCCCGCATCAAGATTTCCATGGATGGCCGCTACGAGGAGACCTTCCCCGAATCCACATTTGAAATGAATGAGCGCTTCTACAACCGGGAAGGCGCGGAATGGGACCAACTGATCCGATCCCACCCCGTTGACTTCGTTGTGATCGACCACCGCCACACAAAACTCACCCCGGACGACATGGTCCTATGTGGATTTGAACCGGTATGGAATTCCGCACTCTCTTCGCTTTGGGCAAAGACGAATGCCGCCGATGGACTCCGCCAGGCCGTCGCTTCATTACCCGGCACGACCATCCAACCGCTCGACGCCAGGATTCCTGCGGAATGGCCCTGGCCATCGCCAAAGCGGGTTCACCGGTAAAGTTCCACCAGGGCAGGCGTCACATCGGTCAGCGATTTCACACGCTGCTTGAGAAACGCGCTTCCCTCACCGATGGCAACCAGCGGAACCGGATTGAGGGAGTGCGAGCGGGAGCCAAAATCCTCAATATTTCCATGGTCGCTTGTCAGGACAAGCAGATGCCCCGGTTCCCCTGCAAAAGGCAGGACCGCCTCGAGGAACTCATCAAACAATCCAAGAACCCGCTTCACATCCTCAAGGGTCCCCTTATGACCGGCACGGTCGGTCTGAAAATACTCAAACAGCGTAAAATCATATTGCCGGGCAAGGGCCAGAAAATCCTGCCCGGATTGACCCGGAGTCCGCAAGGGCCCCTCATATCCCCTCTCGCGCAGGCTCGCCCGGGTGAGATCCTGGTACACCGCCTTCCCCTCAAGCATCATATCCTTGTCACGGACGCGCCCGAACGCCTTGAGAGCGGCGACGGTTGTCACCGATTGGATCTTGCGGGATTCCACCTCGACCATATCGGAGACGTAGTACGCATTGGCGAAAGTACAGGACAGCCCCAGGGCCGAGAGTTGGTCGTAAAGGTTGTGGGTGCGGATGATTTCCCGAAGCGCCGGGCCCGGGAACCCCTCCACATGACGGCCCATGTGCCGGGCCGCATTGGTGCCGGTGAAAATGGCCGTCTGACCTGTAGCGCTCTGGGGAATCCCGGGAACCCCCATCCCCGCATCGACCGGGACCGCATGCTGCTCCAGAAGCCGGCACAATGCGGGGCAGGCACCGGAATAAATCGGATTGATTGCGGGATCAGGCACACCAAGTCCCAGGCCGTCAACCAGGATAAAGACGGTACAGGGTCGGCGCGACACCGTCAGACCCCCAGCCGAAGCCTGACCGCGAGGCGCTCGGGAAGACCCGCGTCGACAATCTTCTTCTGCGCCCCGGCAATATCGTAATCCACACGACGCAATTCAATCTGCCGGGACGTGGTGTCATAAATCCCGTAGGAGGCCCGGTTATCGCCGTCGCGGGGCTGCCCGACGCTACCGACATTGACAAAATACTTCTTCCCCAGCGTCACGGGAATTTTTCCGCCGCCGTTAATCCGCCGGACATACCCCGACTTTTCAAACACGACGGGCTGGTGGGTGTGTCCATAAAAACAAACGGTGGTCGACTGGTAATTGAAATTGGATTCAGCTTCCAGCTCGTCGAATACGTACCCCCATTTTTCAGGCATATCCAACGTGCTGTGGACCAGCGTAAAGCTGCTGACCACCCGAACCAGCTTGAGTTGCTTGAGAAAAGCCAGATCCTCATCCGTCAACTGGTTCCGCGTCCAATCCACCACGTTCGCCGCCAGGGGATGAAAGTCGCGGATGCATTCATCGTGCGAGCAATAATGGTCGTGGTTGCCCCGCACACAGATTGCGTTCAGCTCGCGGATCTTGCGCAGGCACTCAGCCGGATTGGCGTTATAGCCGACCATGTCCCCGACACACGTATAGTTCGTGACGCCCTGGGACTTGGCATCCTCGAGGACCGCCGACAAGGCCTCCCAATTCCCGTGAATGTCACCCATTACCGCATATCGAACATTCGCCATATGCCCCTACACCTTCAAAATCATCGCCGCAAGAGACAGGTCCGCGGGTGATGTAATCTTGATATTTACCCCCGAAGCGGGCACCAGATGGACTTCCTCCCCCAGCGCCTCTACCGCCGAGGCTTCATCCGTCAACACCGCTTTCTTCCTGGCGGCTTGCGCGTACGCTTTTTTCAACCAATCCACCCGGAATGTCTGGGGGGTCTGAACCGCCCACAACTTGGTCCGGTCCACGGTCCTGCTGACCTGTGTCCCGCGATCCACTTCCTTGATCGTATCGGTGACCTTCACGGCCGCAACACCGGAACCGTGCCGCTTGGCAGACTTGATCGTCTCTTCAATTACCGCCGCGGTCACACAGGGCCGTGCCCCGTCGTGCACCGCCACAATCTTCACTTCATCCCCGAGTTCCGCCAACCCGTTCATCACCGATATCTGGCGTGTGCTGCCTCCCGCAACCACCACCCGAACCTTTGAAAAACCGAACATCTGGGCCATTCCGCGAGCAGACTCCACCCGGTCCTTGCGCACAACCAGAATTACCCCGTCAATCATCGGGCATTGCTCGAAAGCAACCAATGAATACGCCAATACAGGCCGCGTCCCCAGGGAAAGGAACGCCTTGTCAACATCAGCCCCCATTCGCTCGCTTTTACCAGCGGCGACAATGATGCCGTAAATCATAAATCACCAACCTTTCAGGAACCTGTAAATACTACAGCGGGTGGCAAATGCTGTCAAAGTTGTAATGTGTTTATTATTTTGTCCCCACCCTTTCACGGGCGAATTGCCCGCTTGTCTCCTTATTCAAAGCTGGTATCATGCGCGCCTTTATGAATGCACCGAGCCAATTTGATTTCTGGTACGCCATCAACAATACCCGCGTTGTGCTCCCCCCCTCGCAACGCCTCGAAACCTTTGGCGCCACCATCATCCATTACAACCTGGTAAGCGAGCTGATGGATTCCGCAGGAAAGATAAGGATACGGGAGGGGCGCATCCAGGCGCATCGCCCGACCATCATCATGCCGACCTCCATTGCCGACAACCTGCTCGAAGGGTTCGGCGAGGAAGCTGACCGCTATGTCGAGTGGCTCCGGGAGCACTCCAGGGACCTGCGCATCCTGCAATACGGCTTCGTGATCCGCAAAGAGGAAATCCGCGATGAAACCATCACGGACACACTTGAAGCCGTGGTGGAACGCGTCAGCCAGACGGTGCGCAGCAAGAACGACCCGCTGTCCGCTGTCGTGGTCGGCGTGGATTCCCCCTGGGAAGTATCGCTCCTGAAAATGATGGTGGAAGTCACCAATAATTCCTATCTCAGCAACGTCCACGAAATGGAGCGGCACCGCATGTTCGCCCCCGACGCCGGGATGCGGCAGGACATCGAAACTGACTTCCGCGTCGCGGGACGCCATCCGGACCGGATCAACGAACTGGGAAAAAAGTTGCAAAAGGCCGGTCTTTTTTCGGAATATGAGGACCGTTTCTTCGCGCTGGTGAAATCACAGCGCAAATGACCCGTACAAAGGATACTAGCATGGCCATGACTCTGACTGAAAAAATTCTGGCACGCGCCGCCGGCAAGCGTGTCGTGGGCCCGGGCGACAACGTCTGGGTCGAGGTGGATATCCTGCTCACCCACGATGTGTGCGGCCCGGGCACAATCGGCGTATTCCAAAGGGAATTCGGCAAGATGGCAAAGGTCTGGGACCCCTCCAAGGTCGTGATTATCCCTGACCATTATATCTTTACTGCCGATGAAAAAGCCCACCGCAATGTGGACACACTCCGGGATTTCGTCAAGGAGCAGAAACTCCCCTACTATTACGATCCGGGTACGGCTCAGTACAAGGGAGTCTGTCATGTCGCCCTGCCCCAGACCGGCCATGTCCGGCCCGGAGAGGTGATTTTCGGAACCGACTCGCATACCTGCACCCACGGGGCACTGGGCGCCTTTGCCACCGGAATCGGCAACACCGACGCCGGCTTCATCATGGGTACCGGAAAACTGTTGATCAAGGTTCCGAAAACCATGCGGTTCACGGTAAATGGGACCGTCCCCCCCTACCTCATGGGCAAGGACATCATTCTCAAGATCATCGGTGACATCGGGTTTGACGGCGCCAGCTATTGCGCCATGGAATTCACAGGCGAGGCTATCCGGCAGCTCTCCATCGAGGAGCGGATGACGATCTGCAACATGGCCATTGAGGCCGGCGGCAAGAACGGCATCATCGAGCCCGACGAAAAAACGTTCGAGTATGTCAAGGCCCGCACCAATAAGCCCTTCGAGGCCGTCTATGGCGATGCCGACGCCCCGGTGGACAGCGAGCGGACCTATGACGCGTCCACGCTGGAGCCCTGCGTGGCTGAACCCCATGTGCCGAGCAACTTCGCCCTGGCACGGGAACGCAACGACGTCAAGCTCGACCGCGCCTACATCGGCTCCTGCACGGGGGGAAAGATCACGGACTTCCTGGCCGCCGCCCGGATCCTCAAGGGTCGGAAGGTCTCCATCCCGACATTCCTGGTGCCGGCCACCATGGAGGTCGCCGAGGACATCATCAAGTCGGAGATCGACGGCAAGTCTCTGGTGGAAATCTTCGCCGAGGCGGGCTGCGATGACATCGCTCCGCCCTCTTGTGCCGCCTGTCTGGGAGGCCCTGCGGACACCTACGGGCGTACTTCAGGGAAAGAGGCGGTCATCAGCACCACCAACCGGAACTTCCCCGGCCGGATGGGCTCAAAACAGTCCCGCATCTACCTGGCGTCGCCGCTGACAGTGGCCGCGTCGGCGATCCGGGGCCGCATTACCGATCCCCGCGAGTTCATGTAATATTGGGAGCACAATGAAAACGATTCAAGGCACCGTTTACGTCGTCAAGGACGACATCGATACCGACCAGATCATCCCGGCCCAGTATCTCAACCTGGTCCCCACGATCCCTGAAGAATACGCCAAGCTGGGCTCCTACGCGATGTGCGGTCTCCCGGACGGGTATCCCCCGTTCGTCAAGCCCGGCGCCATGAAGGCCGAATATCCCATTATCATTGCGGGACGGAACTTCGGGTGCGGCTCCTCGCGGGAACATGCTCCGGTCTGCCTTGGCGCAGCAGGCGTCAAGGCCGTCGTGGCGGAATCATATGCGAGGATTTTCTTCCGGAATTGCGTCGCCACCGGCGAGCTCTATCCCTTTGAAACCGGCATCCGGCTGTGCGATGTTTTCACGACAGGCGACGTGGCCGAGATTGATGTCGCCGGCTCCCTCCTGACAAACCGCACAACGGGAAAAAGCTATTCGATCAAGGAACTGGGGGCCGTTGCCCCGGTTGTCGAGGCTGGCGGCATATTCGCCTACGCACGGAAATCAGGAATCATCAAGTAGCCGATGCCTGCCCACGTCATAGCACTCGCGAACCAGAAGGGCGGTGTCGGAAAAACCACCACCGCCATCAATCTGGCGGCCTGCCTGGCGGAGCGAAAATTCACGGTCCTGCTGATCGACCTCGATCCCCAGGCGAATGCCACCAGCGGACTTGGACTTCAACCCCAGCCCGGCGGCAGCATCTATGAGGTTCTCCTCGGACATCAACCCATAGCCGGTAAGATTCAGGGCACCCGGATGCCCGGCCTCTCCGTGATTCCCTCCGAGGTCGACCTCGCCGGTGCGGAAATCGACATCGCGAGGATGGAGCGCTACCTGCACCGCTTCAAGGAGTCCCTGGAACCCCTCATCAACGATGCCCGCTACGATATCATCCTGGTGGATTGCCCCCCTTCCCTCGGCATCCTCACCATGAATGCCTTGACGGCCGTGGATTCCGTGCTGATCCCCCTCCAGTGCGAATACTTTGCCTTGGAGGGACTCAGCGTCATCACGCGATTGATCAACCAGATCAGGGAATCAGGCGCCAATCCCGGACTGCAACTTGAGGGGATTGTGCTCACGATGTTTGACGGGCGGACCAATCTCGCCCAACAGGTCGTGGATGAAGTCCGGACGCATTTCGGCGACAAGGTCTACCACACCTCGATCCCCCGTAATATCCGGATCAGCGAGGCCCCCAGCCATGGAATGCCCGTCATCCTCTATGATGACAAGTCAACGGGGGCGGAAGCCTACCGCCTGCTGGCCAGGGAATTCATCAAGAGGCGGAAAGCCGGGGAGAGTACGGTTACAGCTTCTCCGCCTTCGGAATCGGGGACGCCTTCTTCTCCTGAAGCCGCTCCGCCGTCTCCTCCCGCAGTCGCTTGAGTTTGCCGGCCATGCTGATTTTCTTCACGGGAGACATCCGGTCCACCAGGAGGACACCATCCAGGTGATCCAGCTCATGCTGCACGGCCCGGGCCAGTAAGCCCCGGCACTGCAGGGTTCTGAGCTCGCCCTTCCAATCCACAAAGGCAACCTCCACCCCGGCCGACCGCTGGACGGCGCTGTGTATGCCGGGGAAACTCAGACATCCCTCATCACGCCGCGTAAACTCACCGGCCCGTGAAACAATCCTGGGGTTGAACATCACAAGCGGCATCGCCACATCGGGATTCAGGCGGGGCCCGCCTTCCTCTTCCACATCGAGCTCAACGGGGATGTCGATCACGCAGACCGACACGGTCCGCGCCACCTGCTGCGCGGCCAACCCGATGCCGTCGGCGGCATGCATCGTGTCCATCATGCCGTCCACCAGCTGCTTGTACTCGACCGTAACCCGGGCTACCGGTGTCGCCCTGACACGCAGAACAGGATCGCCAAAGGTGACGATCTCAAAGCTCATAGCCGTTTTCTTTCAACCAATGCGAAAGATGCATTTTGGTCTGATCCAGCAGCTCATCATCCGTGATCGCCGTGGTGCGCCCCGCATCATACTGGGTCATCATCCACTCGTAGATTTTCAGGACACCCGGATCATTCTTGCTGACCGGCTCCTTGGCCTTCCGGAAGTACTTTTTCACCCATAAGGCGATGCCGGCCTGGCCGCTCTTGTCGGTCACGGCAAGATCCACAGGCCGGTTCAACAGCTTTTCCGTGTTGAAGACGTTGTAGATTTCCTCATTCTTCAGCAGGCCGTCGGCATGGATGCCGGCACGCGTCACGTTGAAGCTCTTGCCGATGAGCGGCTGATTCACAGGAATCTGGACCTTGAGTTCATGCTCGAAATACTCGGCAATCTCGGTAATGACCGTAGTGTCCACGTGGCAATCGTTCCCGCGCAACTGCAGGTAGTTGATCACGAGTCCCTCCAGCGGCGGATTGCCGGTACGCTCCCCGATCCCCAGTAGCGTGCCATTCGCGGCGGAGCAGCCGTACAGCCAGGCCGCAACCGCATTGGCGCTCACCATGTACAGGTCATTGTGCCCATGCCATTCCAACCATTCGCTCGGAAACCCGGCATAATACTGGAGCCCGTAGATCAACCCGGCCACGGAGCGGGGCATGGCCACGCCCGGATACGGAACCCCGAGCCCCATCGTGTCGCAGATCCGGATCTTAATGACCTTCTTGCTTTCCTCGGCCAGTTTCATCAGCTCGTGGGCAAACGGCACCACAAAGCCATAATAGTCAGCCCGGGTAACGTCTTCAAAATGACACCGCGGCGTAATGCCCACATCAAGGGCGTCCTTGACAACCTTCATGTATTCCCGCAGTGCCTGCCGGCGGGTCATCTTGAGCTTGAGATAGATGTGGTAATCCGAACACGAGGTCAGAATACCCGTTTCCTTGAGGCCCATCTTCTTGGCCAGTTCCAGGTCTTTCTTACGCGCGCGCACCCAGCCGGTCACTTCCGGGAATTTATAGCCCAAGGCCTGAATCTCCTCGACGGCTTTCTGGTCCTTCTTGGTGTAAAGGAAGAATTCGCATTGCCGGATTAAACCCTTGGGCCCGCCCAGCCGGTGCATCAGCTTGTAGATGTCAACAACCTGCTTGACGGTGTAGGGCGGCATCGCCTGTTGCCCGTCACGGAACGTGGTATCCGTCACCCAGATATCCTTCGGCATCCGCATGGGCACAAGGCGGTGGTTGAACCCGAGGCGGGGAACTTCATCATAGGGAAAGGTGTGACGGAACAGCACGGGTTCCTTCGGATTCTCCAAGTGGACCGTGTAGGAATCCGAATCAAATGTGTTGTATCCCGGATTATATTTCAACTCAAACATGAACCACCTCACCCTTGATTTCCGACTTTGCCCCGCCATCAAACGAATTTCCGCGGACATTAATGGAAATACAGGCGAATATCAACAATGATAAAAGGCGAAAAGCTCAATTGGGCCAGCGCAACGGCTCCCGTTCCAATACCAGCCCCCATTCACGAACCGCCAGCGCCAAGGCACGGGCCCGATGGGAAATACCATTTTTGACGTCAGATGAAAGCTCGGCGAAGGTCAGCTCAAAGCCGGCGGGCACAAAAAGCGGATCATACCCGAAACCGCCTTTGCCCTGCAGTTGCCCAAGCAGGGACCCTTCACAGGCCCCCGAGACGGTTCTGGCCTCCCCGCTCGGGTCGGACAATGCAATGGCGCAACGGAAACGGGCTGTACGGTCGGAAACACCCTCTAGCTTCTGCAGAAGTTTGCCATTGTTGGCGGCATCGTTGCAGGGTTCCCCCGCATACCGGGCCGACCACACACCCGGCTCGCCACCCAGGGCATCGACCTCGAGACCGGAATCATCCGCCAGGGTCCAAAGCCCGCTGAACCGGGCAAGCGTGACGGCCTTCTTGATGGCGTTGTCTTCAAACGTGCGGCCATCCTCCACAACCTCAGGGAAATCACCCAAGTCCCGCAAGTTTACAAAGATCAGGTGGGGACTCTTGAGGATGGCCGAGATCTCGTGGAATTTGTGGCGGTTGCCAGTAGCGATGAGAAGTTTCATAGAAGGTGTGCTCGGGGTGGGACTTGAACCCACACGACCTTGCGGTCATCAGCCCCTCAAACTGATGTGTCTGCCATTTCACCACCCGAGCAAAAAACGTTGAGACTCTAGCGGGTGCCTTTTTCGTTGGCAAGCATAACTTCCGGAAACCGGATTATTTTATACTGACCGAGACCCCGCCGGCCGGCTTTTCGAAGTCCTTGAAACGCACCTGTCTCCCGTCAAATACAACAATGATCCGCTCGCGCATCAACCGCTCGATGACCGTTGTCTCTTTGTCAAAATCCCACTCCCATGTCGCCCTGCGACTGTCGCTCATCGTCGACGTGCTGTTGCGGATGTCCCCGGGCAGGTCAATCCGCACCACCACTCGCATCCCGTTCAGAAATGGCGTCATCTTGGCCAGCGATTCTGCGCTGGCGCTTCCTGAGGGATCGTCCGTCACGCCGACCTTGGGAAGCAAGATCGTCAACTTGCAGGTGTCGTCCCCGACATGCGTAAAGGCCACCCCGCACTCCTTGAAGAAGGACTGCTTCACCAAGCCAGACAGCCGGCTGAATTTGAGATTGAAATCAACATACTGCCACCCGCCCTGCTCCCGCACCCGCAGGCTTTCGAGGGTCACTCCGTCCGGCTCCATCAACCCGAACTTACGTTTCAAAACAGCTTCATCAAAGAGCATCGGGATATCAAGCGCGGGAAGCGGCTGATTGGTGACTGAACCACCCGCATTGTGCAGTGAACTCGTCCATTGGCGAGTCAACTCCATCTGCTTGATGAGAAAGGAAGGCATGCCATAAATGGCTCGAAGAGACCCGCTTCCTTCCCGGGTCAGAACCAGAGTCGTGTCAATTTTGATGCATCCCGTCAACCCTGCCAGGATTCCCAGCAGCAGAACGATGAGCGGGAGCAAGCGGGTTTTAGGAATGGACTTCATGGTGAAACGCTCCGGGGAGCCGGATTGGTCGCCGGAAAACGGAAGATCGTCTCCCCCGGCATCGCCATTCCCTGCTCGCGGGCAACACGTTCAACAAAAGCCGGATCGGAACGGAATCGTTTCTGGTTCTGCTCGAGCTGGCGCTCCCGGGCCTCCATCAGGGCATTCCCCTGCTCAAGCGTATCCTTGCGCTTTTGAAGAGTCTGGTAGTTGTGGGCTTTGGGAAGGAAAACGCACACGACAGCCACCGCGCAGGACGCAATGACGACCAGCCAGGCAAAACGGTAAATCAAAACCCACAAGTTCATGACCGTCCGAGAAATGGCGGCATCGGCGAACGCCCCAGCGCCCGCCGATGCCAACCTTGATTTTCAACCAACTAACGTCAGATCACGCCGCCATAGACCGCGTGCTTGCCCAGCAATTCCTCAATGCGGAGAAGCTGGTTGTATTTGCACACGCGATCGGTCCGGCACAGCGAACCGGTCTTGATCTGGCCGGCATTCGTCGCCACCGCGATATCCGCGATCGTCGCATCCTCGGTTTCACCCGAACGATGACTGACCACCGCCGTATAACCCGCCTGCGTCGCCATCCGGATCGCATCAAGCGTCTCGGTCAGCGTGCCAATCTGGTTCACCTTGATCAGGATCGAGTTGGCAATCCCCAGGTCAATACCCTTCTTGAGGAACTTGGTGTTCGTGACGAACAGATCGTCGCCGACCAACTGGACCTTGTCGCCCAGTTTCTCGGTCAGCTTCTTCCAGCCGTCCCAGTCATTCTCGGACATGCCGTCCTCGATGCTGATGATCGGATACTTCGCGCAGAGCTGGCTGTAGAATTCAACCATCTGGTCGGCCGTCTTCACCGAGCCGTCGCTCTTCTTGAAGATGTAGCGCTTCTTGGCGGCATCATAGAACTCGCTCGCCGCGACATCGAGGGCCAGGAAGATATCCTTGCCGGGCTTGTAGCCGGCCTTCTTGATAGCCTCAATGATCACGTCAAGCGCCTGGGTGTTGCTCGCCAGTTTCGGGGCAAAGCCGCCCTCATCGCCGACCGAGGTGCTGAGCTTCATGCCCTTCAACACGCCCTTCAGCGCGTGGAACACTTCCGTACCCATGCGCAGGCCCTCGGCAAAGGACTTGGCGCCCTTGGGCATGATCATGAACTCCTGGATATCGATCGGGGCGTCGGAATGGGCGCCACCGTTCATGATGTTCATCATCGGAACCGGGGTCACCGTGGCATTCGTGCCGCCAATATAGCGGAACAGGGGCAGACCGCAATATTCGGCCGCCGCCTTGGCTGTCGCCAGCGAGACCGCAAGGATGGCATTGGCGCCCAGCTTGCCCTTTGTCTCGGTCCCATCCAGGGCAATCATCATGGCGTCGATGCCAACCTGATCACGGCAATCCCACCCAATCAGCTTGGGCCCGATCTTGTCGTTCACATTGGCCACAGCCTTGCGAACACCCTTGCCAAGATAGCGATTCTTGTCGCCATCACGCAGTTCCACGGCTTCATGTTCGCCGGTGGAGGCTCCGGACGGAACCGCGGCGCGGCCGACTATGCCGCTCTCGAGGGTCACATCGACTTCAACGGTCGGATTGCCGCGGGAATCCAGAATCTCACGAGCCACAATACTTTCAATCACTGACATAACTACTTCTCTCCTTGGGTTACTGTTCCGCCGCCATCCTGGCTGCGGTGAAATACGTCTCTTAAAATACGGGAACCCCCCTCGCCTTTCAAGCAGAGACTGCATGCCGGGCCGGGGGCGGATCGGTGCAAGCCTGCAGGAGTACCTTTGCATCGGCTCATTGAGTGCCATTTTGAATAATTCGGCTTAGCCCTTGTCCATCCCCTTTGCCTGGGGGCTGGCGCTCCATATCCGGTAACGGACTTCGACACCTTCGGGCGCATACACCACAATGGGCAGGCGGCTGTTGTAGCGGATAAGATACGGCTCGCCGCCAAGCGTGATGAACCGGTTCACCTTCGGAACATCCGGGTCGACCGCCATCAGCGTGCCCGCCATCGGCCCCAGTTTGCTGACATTGTAACGCGGGAATCCCCAGCCCTCGATCGTCTCCTCCTCGATCTTTCCAGCAAAGAAATACCGGTTCCCCGGCTCAAGGAGGACCGTCTTCCCGACAATGAGTTCCACCTTGAAGGCATATTCGTCATCCTTCACAGGCAGCTGGAGGACATATCTCACCATTCCATCCCCAGCCGGTAAAAACGCCTTCATGTTGTCCCCCGCGCGGGACGCCAAGGCTGCGAAAAGCACTACCAGAACAAGACATAAACAATACTTTTTCATCTTACCTCCTTATGCCAGGCATACGGCCCAGCCGTGGCAACTTCAAGTTACCGTGTCCCGGGCATTAGACCAAATTCGAAATAGAAAGACCAATGTTTGGTGTGTTTGGTGTGTTTGGTGTGTTGCGCAACGACCAGGCGGCCACGGCGACCACGGGGACAGACCAATAATCGCGCTTGCGCAAGTCGCGGGCTGTGAAGAGCCCTCCCCACTGCGCCCCGCGCATCGCACGAGCCCCGTCACGACGCTTCTCGCTGAAGTACCCGCGATGACGCTGGAACGCCGCATCCACAAATCCTCGACGCCCCAGCACCACCCCGTCCGTCAAATACCTCACCCGACACCTCAGCGCAGCCGTCATCGGCAATCTCCCCTTCGCCGCCAAAACGGTATCCACCTCTTCCCCGCTGAACCCTGAATTAACCAGACCGTGCCCGGAGGTCCCGGTCCACCACGGAAGCAGGAAGGATCCTTTCCAGGCAATTTATACGGCCGAATTGCCGCTTGTTATTGTTAATATAGCGGCATCTTGCTCT
>CAZMSS010000067.1:0-12738 GCA_964568965.1 uncultured Verrucomicrobiota bacterium
GGTCAGATGGCGATCCGGAAAGTGCTTTCGCGCTGGGGGCTCACCGAGAGCACGCCCAGGGGTACGCCCGTGATGTCGCACAGAACCTTGACGTACTCCTTGGCCTTGACGGGGAGATCCTCATAGCGCTTGATGTGGCTCGTGGGGCTCATCCAGCCGGGGAATTCCTTGTACACCGGCTTGCAGCGCTCCAGGATGGAGATGCTGGCGGGAACGGACTCATAGCGTACCCCGTCGCACTCGTACGCGACGCAGACCTTGATGGTGGCCATTTCATCAAGGACATCAAGCTTGGTGATGGCCCAGTAGTCTACGCCGTTGACCATGGCGGAGTAGCGGCCGACGACTGCATCGAACCAGCCGCAACGGCGGGGGCGTCCGGTGGTGGCGCCGAATTCGCGCCCGCGCTTTCGCAGTCCCTCACCGGTGGCATCGAACAATTCCGTCGGGAAGGGGCCTTCGCCGACCCGGGTGGTGTAAGCCTTGATCACGCCCAGTACGCGCTCGACGGAGCGGGGCGGCAGGCCGGACCCGACGCAGGCGCCGCCGCTGGTGGGGTTCGAGGAGGTCACAAAGGGATACGTTCCGAAGTCGATGTCCAGCATCGTGCCCTGGGCGCCTTCGAACAGGATCTGCTTTTTCGCCTTGTGGGCGGCGTTCAGCAGCGTGACGGTGTCGGTGATGTAGGGCGCCAGGAAGAGTGCCGCCTCATGGATCTCGGCGTACACCTTGTCCGCGTCGAGGGCGGGCGCGCCCAGCGTGGCCAGCAGGGCGTTCTTCTGGTCGAGCCGCCCGGCAAGCAGGGCCTTGAGGTTCGGGTCCAGCAGGTCGCCCATGCGCAGGCCGGTCCGGTTCGCCTTGTCGGCGTAGGTCGGGCCGATACCGCGCTGGGTGGTGCCGATCTTGGAGCCGGCGGCCAGCTTGTTCTCGCTGGCGGCATCCACGGCCTTGTGGTAGGGCGCCACCACGTGGGCGCGGTCGCTGACGTGCAGGCGTCCCGCTGTCATGATGCCCCGCGCGTTCAATTCCCTGATCTCCTTGACCAGGCCGACGGGGTCGATCACAAGCCCGTTACCGATCACGCAGGTCTTGTCCGGATACAGGATTCCCGAGGGTACGAGGTGCAGCACATAGCGCTCGGCGCCGATTTCAATGGTATGGCCCGCGTTACTCCCGCCCTGGTAACGGACCACGATGTCCGCATCCTGGCTCAGGAAATCCACGACCTTGCCTTTTCCCTCATCGCCCCACTGGGCCCCAATCAACAATGTATTCGGCATCTTAATCCTTTCGAGTCGCTGCTAAACCGATTGAATAGCAGAAAACAGCGGGACCATCAAGCAAGGATGGTTCATGTGCAGAACAAAGAACGGTTGAACCGGGGGTGGCGGGACGGTATACTGCCGCGTTTTAATAATGAGGCTTTGGAGCCGGTATTGGAGTTGAAGCATGAATGATGACCTGAAGGGCCGCATCCAGGAGTTGCGGGAAAAGACCGATGAAATGCGAGGTTATCTTTGACGTCGCGACCCGTCGCGCCACGTTGAAGGAACTGGAGTCTCAAACCTCCGCGCCGGATTTCTGGGACGATCCCAACAAGGCCAAGAACCACCTGGGCAAGGTGACTGAGATCAAGGCGGTCCTGGGCCCCTTCGATGAAATCGAAAAGATGCTCGAGGAAGCCTCCCTCATGCTCGAGCTCGCCGATGCCGAGTCCCCGGGCCCCTCCCGCAACCAGGCCCTGGCCGACGCCGCAAAGGACCTGGATCGGGCCGATTCCGATTTCAGGACGCTGGAGATGCAATCGCTCCTGAACGCCAAGCTGGACCGGAACAATGCCTTCGTGACCATCCATGCCGGCGCCGGCGGCACCGAGTCCTGCGACTGGGCCAGCATGCTTTTCCGGATGTTCCAGCGCTTCTGCTCCATCAAGGGGTTCGAGATCGAAGTTCTCGATATCGCGCCCGGGGACGAGGCGGGGATCAAGTATGCCACCTTTGCCGTCAGGGGCACCTATGCCTACGGCTTCATGAAGTGCGAGCGGGGCGTGCACCGGCTGGTGCGCATCAGCCCGTTCGATTCCAACAAGCGCCGCCACACGTCGTTCGCCTCGCTGGATGTGATCGCCGAACTGGATGACGACATCGAGATCGTGATCGACGACAAGGATTTGCGCGTCGATACCTTCCGGTCCAGCGGGTCGGGCGGCCAGCATGTCAACAAGACCGATTCCGCCATCCGCATCACCCACATGCCCAGTGGCATCGTGGTGTCGTGTCAGGCCGAGCGTTCGCAGCACGCCAACCGGAACAAGTGCATGAAGATGCTGCAGTCGAAGCTGTATGAAATGGAGCAGGACAAGAAGCGTAAGGATATGGAGCGTTTCTATGGCCAGAAGGGCGAAATCGCCTGGGGTAGCCAGATCCGGTCCTATGTGCTCCAGCCCTACACCATGGTCAAGGATCACCGGACGGATACGGAAACCAGCAACACGGAGGCCGTGCTGGACGGCGGGCTGGACATGTTTGTCGAGGCCTACCTGAAGCAGTTGAAAGCCTCTGAAAAGAAGTGAGGGTGATATGGCATTGCGCAGCATGACCGGGTATGGGCGGGGCGAGGCGTCGGCCCGCGGGATCCGCGTTGAGGCTGAATTGAATTCCGTGAACCGGAAGCAGTTGGAGGTCAGGCTGAACCTGCCCCGGTCGCTCTCCTCGCTGGAATCCCGCACCGTGGAGTTGATCCAGGGTTCGATCTCGCGGGGGCAGATCACGGGAAGCGTGGCGATTCATGTATCCGAGGAAATCCGGCAGAAGAGCCTGAAGGTCGACCGTGTGCTGGCCTCGGCCTATGTCACGGAACTGCGGAAGACGGCGGCGGCGTTGAAACTGTCGGATGACCTGTCCGCCAGCCTCCTTCTCGAACTACCCGAGGTGGTGCGGTATTGCGGGGCGGACCAGGATGCCGATGCCGTCTGGCCGGTTCTGGAGAAGGCGCTCAAGGAGGCCCTCAAGCGGCTGTTGGCGATGCGCCTGAAGGAGGGCGCGGAGCTGGTGGTTGATCTTCAAAAGCGCGTGAATGGGCTTGTAAAACACCTGGATGCGATCAAGGCGGAAGCCCCCCACGTTACGGTGCGTTATCGCGAGGTGCTCCGGAAACGGCTCGCCGAGGCGGGTATCACCGTGTCGGTGGAGGATCCGATGGTGATCAAGGAGCTGGCGGTGTTTGCCGACCGCTCCGACATCACGGAGGAGATCACGCGGCTGGACAGCCATTTGAAGCAGGCCCACGGCTTGTTCAAGTCCAATGAGCCGGCGGGGCGGACCCTTGATTTTCTGGCCCAGGAGATGTTCCGCGAAATCAACACGATCGGGTCGAAGGCCAACGAGGTCCGGATCACACGCCAGGTCATCGAGTTCAAGACGGAACTGGAACGCATCCGGGAGCAGGTTCAGAACATCGAGTAATAGAGTATTAACCGTCCAATAATTATCCGGGCATCCTCAAGGTGGATGAGGTGATAGTAATGGATGGCTGGTGAGGGAATTAAGGATGAGCGGGATAGAAAAAAGGCGGGCGTTGCTGTTGGTGGTGTCGGCGCCCTCAGGCGCGGGGAAGAGCACGCTGTGCGACCGGTTGATGGCGGAGCATCCCTTCATGACCCGTTCCATCTCCTGCACCACGCGGGCGCCACGCGGTGCCGAGGTGGATGGGCGCGATTATCATTTCCTGTCCCCGGCGGAATTCAACCGGCGGATTGCGGCGGGCCTTTTCCTGGAGCATGCAACGGTGCATGGCAACCAGTACGGCACCCTGCGGAGCAACGTGGAGGAGGGGTTGAAGGCCGGGAAGGATGTCCTCATGGTCATCGATGTCCAGGGCGCCGCCTCGGTCCGCCAGGCGGCCCGGAGCCTCGGCGGAATCCTCGGGCAGTCCTATGTGGATATCTTCGTGTCGCCACCCTCCCTGGAGACCCTGCGAGAACGGCTTCAGAAGCGCGGCGAGGATGCGCCAGAGGTGATCGAGCGGCGGCTGGCCAATGCGCAGGGGGAGATGGCACGGGCGCAGGAGTACCAGTACAGGGTGGTTAACGACCAGCTTGACCAGGCCTATGCCGAACTCCATGCCATCGTCCACACCGAACACGCCCGTACGTCATGCTGACGGATACCCATGTTCATTTCCGTGAGACGATGACCCCAGAAGAGATTTCGGGTGTCGTCAAAAGGGCTGTGGACGCCGGGGTGGGGCGCCTGGTGGCCGTTGGCTGTGAGCCCGACACCAATGCGGCGGCGCTCCGTGTGGCGGCCATGTTTCCCGACTGCGTGAAGGCGGCGGTGGCCTATGACCGCAGTCTGGCTGGCTCCGATGCCAAGGCCGGTGACATCCGGGAGTTGATTCTGTCGGCACCTGCCGGGCACGTGGCGGCCATCGGCGAGCTCGGGCTGGATTTCTATTACACCCCGGAGACGGCGGAACCCCAGCAGGAGTTGATGGCCGCCCAGTTGGAGCTGGCCCGTGAACTCAGGCTTCCGGTCATTGTGCATAGCCGGGAGGCGGACAAGGAGACACTGGAACTGCTGTCGGCCCATGCCCGGGAGTGGTCCGGGGCTCCTGACCGGATCGGGGTCCTGCACTGTTTCACCGGGACGGCGCCCATGGCGCGCCAGTTGCTCGATCTCGGCTTCATGATTAGCTTCAGTGGGATCGTCACGTTCCGTAATGCCGACCCCTTGCGCGAGGTTGCCCGGGGCATTCCCGCCGACCGGCTCCTGATCGAGACCGATACCCCGTACCTGACGCCCGTTCCCCATAGGGGCAAGCCTAACGAGCCCTGTTATCTTCCCGCCGTGGCCGAACTCCTGGCCAAAGTCCGGGGGATGGAGATGGAGGAACTTGCCCGCCGGACAACCGTCAATGCGGCGAAACTGTTCGGGTGGTAATTGATTTTGCTTCTAATAAGACATATCAGGAGCGGGTGCTGAAGCGCTTCAGCATTGGACTTTTGCCTTATTGAGCCAGTAGACCACGCTGTAACTTCTCCACGATCCGCTCCCGCAGGCTTAGAGCGCTATTCGGGTCTGTCCCCGTGGTCTGGGGGCGAAACTTCCGGAATTCTGGTTTCTGTTTGCACAACACGCCAAACATTGGCGATTCTTGCTTTGAATGCGTGATGAGAGGGGCTGTCCCCGTGGTCTCGCGTTCCAACTGAAGAACCTCTGTAATGACCCGTCCATGGCCGCCATGCAGAGGGAGCTGGACAAGGTCCTGGATCAGAAGCTCCGCGAAGTCCATGACGACTTCCAGCCCGGCGAAAGCTATATCCGGAAATGGAAGTATGTCACCGACAAATCGGGAACTGTCCCGTATCGGGACTAGTCAAGCCAGGCAAGAGGCAGGCAATCGGGTGGTAACTTAGGAGGGGCGTTGCAGGGACTGTCCCTGGAGTCCCTGCGCCCGATCATTCCCAAGGTGGTGAACTAGTTCCTCGATTGCGGTGACCTGGAGCACGGGTTTGCCAGAGTCCGGTTGCCGGGCAAGAAATTTCGGGACGGAGGAATGCTGATTTTGAGCAGGAAAATATCTAACCAGCCTAAATACCACCCAACTCAAGGCAGCGCCGGCGATAGTGGAGGTAGTTCGCATAGCTGACGTTACTCGGCACGCCGTGGTCGCACGTGGGAATGTAGCCGCCCCGCTCCCGCATCACGGGAAGAATCCGTTCGACCATCCGGTCGATGTCCTGTGTCGTCTGGGCAAGCACTCGCTTGTCGATGCCCCCGGAGATCACCAGGTCGGGGTACTGTTTTCCCGTGGCGACCACATCACACCCGCTGGCCACCTCGAAGGGGCTCATGACGTCCATGCCGATGCTCTCCCGGTAGAGGGGAATCACCGGGTCGGCAAAGCCATCCGTGTCGATCTGGACGTAGAGGTGCCGCGTCCGGTCGATCTGGCGCGCCTTCAGGTTGGTGATCAACTGCTGGTAGTAGGGAATGAGGAAGGCCTGCATCATGTCTGGCGAGATCAAGGCCCCGTGGTTGTAGCAGATGTCCTCTGCGAAGAAGAGTTCATCAATCGTCACCGCCTGCTGGTGGCGCGCGATCACGGTATCGGCGAGCTCGAACCAGGTTTTCATGCAGTCATGCACCAACTCCGGCATGTCGTAGAACGCATACAGCAGGGTTTCGGGCCCGATGAGGCTGCGCAGGTACATGTAGCCGCCAATCAGGGACTGGCACATGATACGCCCCTCCGCGGCGGCGGCGCGGGCCCGCTCCATCCGCGCGCCTAAATCCGCAAAGCGCTCGGGACTGGTCGGATTCAGGCGCCACTTCACGTCCTCGACCCAGGTGCGCATATCCTTGACGGGATGGTCAACGTATTCGGGCATGAACCCGTGCCGGCGTCCCTTGAAGTACAGCACATGCCGGCCGGCGAAATCACGGACTAATTCGGTGTCACCCCGATCCTCCAGCACCGCTGTCATGAACACGGGCCTGAACTCGGCCTCGCACCAGCCCAGCTGACCCAGGGAATGCCCCCCGCTCGGATCCCACCCAAACAGGTCTTTGGGGGGCACATCGGCAGGCATGCCTTCCTCGGCTTTCCACCGCTCGATCGTTTCGGGCCAGATGTAGAATTCGCGGTGGCAGAGCGGGGCGCCGGGTTTGCGTTCATAGGCATCGCGCAGCTTGCGGGCACCGGGACACGTTTTTTCACGGGGCACCATCGCATGAACTCCATCTGTGGCATTATTCATATGCATTTCGGTATTCCTGTAAAAACTGTGCTGGCTTTATGAATGCAAATATTTAATAATTTTACACAAATATCCTTGTAGTGGAATAGAGGAATCGGCTGTATTCATATATATTTCGGCAATAATGAGCAATCTTTCCTATCCAAATCTCTGTTCAAGGACGGCCGCGCCGGTCCCGGGCCTGTCGCTCTCCTTGAACTGCATCTGGGATGTGGCGGCTGATTCGCGGTACCAGGTAAGTCGGCACGGGGTGCCCCCGGAGTTGTTTGTGGCGGTGCGAACTCATGGGGGGCATGGGGTCATGAGGCTGGAGGGTGGGACCGAGCATATCCTGGACGCCGGTTCGTTGTGGATCTTTCCCGCTTCGAAAATCATTTCCTATGGCTGTCCCGGTGACCGATGGGATTTCTGGTGGTTCGAATTTATACCGCACGGCGCCCTTCCGGTTGAATTGTGTCGTCCGGTGCGCAGTCCTGCGGGGCCGAACGAGAAGGAGCTATTCCGGCAGTGTTGGGAGACGTTGCGTCGCCCCGCCTCCCCGCCTCAACAGGCACTTGCCTCGGCGATCTTCGGCGTTCTCCTGCAACAATGGCTGGTGAGCGTTACCGGGACGGCTTCACCCCGTCCTCATCGGGAGCACATGGAGCGGATCATTGATGAGATGCACCGGCGAATTGCCGATCGCTGGAGCGTCGCCGGGATGGCGCGCCGTGCGGGAATGGGGGAACGCCGGTTCCGCCAGGTATTTGCCGAATTCACGGGTCAGACACCCAAGGTGTTTTATGACCGGATCCGGCTGCAGGCGGCCGATGCCCTCGTGCAACAGGGGCTTTACAACATCAGTGAGATCGCCGACCGGATGGGCTTCTCCAGCGCCTTCCATTTCAGCAAGGCCTACCGGCATCAGTTCGGGCAGCCCCCGTCGGTTCCCCGTAAACAGGCCTTGAACGCGCGCCCGGAAGGGCGCACGCCCAAGAAGGCGTGATGAGAGGGTCTGTCCCCGTGGTCGCGCGTTCCAACTGAAGCACCTCTGTAATGACCCGTCCATGGCCGCCATGCAGAGGGAGCTGGACAAGGTCCTGGATCAGAAGCTCCGCGAAGTCCATGACGACTTCCAGCCCGGCGAAAGCTATATCCGGAAATGGAAGTATGTCACCGACAAATCAGGAACTGTCCCGTATCGGGACTAGCTAAGCCGACAAGAGACAAGCAATCTGTTACTTGCCTGAGACGCCTAAGTCGAGCCAGCTTCGAATTGCGCCGGCGAATTCCGTGAAATTATCAGCCCGCGTCTTGGCAATGATCAAGACCTGTTCGGGATCGATCTTTTCATAGGAATGAACAAGTTTGTTCCTGAACTGTGCCATGAGCCGGTATTTTTCGGCATTGCCGACCGTCAGGACGCCTTGCTCAGCTAAAACATTGAAGGCATCGGCATAAGAAGCCGGTTCACGCCATTGCTGGTCGGAAATGATGTGATGGCAAATATCCATGCAGCATTCTATGGCGATATGCAGCGTGCGTTCGATAAAACGCTGGGTCTTGATATCAGTTTTGAAAGCTTCAAGAGAAACCCCGTCTACCGATTTCAAGTCCTGACGGTAACCTGCCAGGTTCAGTAACAACCGGTTGAGTAATGCTGCATCAACCATGAGCCACCCCCATCAACCTCCGCTGCTGGAAATAGACGGCGTCAACATAGTCGCGGAACGCCTTGAGTTCAAACAGCCTCCGCTCCATGGCGGACGCCTCGAAGAGGCGTACTCCGTCGCGCACAACCTCATGCTGGAGTATGGGGGAAGCCTGGTTCAAAACCACGATGTCGACAGGCTTTCCTAATGTCGCCGACAAGGTGTCAGCCAGCTGCAAATCGAAAAGCGGGTCGGCTTTTGAGTCCAATAGAATTGCTACATCCACATCGCTTCGGGGATGGGCGTTTCCGGTAGCGTGTGATCCAAACAGGTAAGCCACCCTGATGAGTTCATTGTGCTTCCGCAACTCTACCAGAATCTTCGTTTTGATATGAGCCAGCTCATTCATGTGCCTATTAAAGCGCGGACCACCCCGGTGGTCAAGGAGTGATACCAGAGGGAAATTAGCGGAAGTGCGGAGGGGCTTCCGCTCGAGATCAGGCTTATCTCAAGGTGCTCGCGCCTGCCACGGACTGAAATCGCCTTGCGCATAGATCCTACCCTTCATCCTCTTTTGACCTCTGATGTTGATTTTCACGACAGCTTTCCTCATTCTCCCCGATGTGTGAGGCCGGTCTCAACGGGCGTGTGCCCGTGCCGCCAGGAAAGCGACTCCTCATCCATTGACACCGGTCTACTAGGCCCTTTACAGCTTTTTTCAGCTGAAAGAACAACAACCCGATGAAACGAACCTTGCTGATTGTGTTGGCGCTGTCGGTAATAAGCCGAATCGTCTCTGCCGATGAATTGGAGAAGAAGTTTGCAGCACCGCCGGAGGCGACGAGGCCACGGTGCTACTGGTATTGGATGGACGGCCAGATTACAAAGGACGGCATTTCGCGCGATCTTGAAGCGATGAAGCGCGTTGGTATCGGCGAGGGATACATCGGCGTCATTAGCGGCCAGAGCGGCGCGGCTGTAAGCGACAGGTCCAAGGCGCTTACGGATGAGTGGTGGGGCTTTATCGAGCACGCTATTCGCGAAGGCGGCCGGCTGGGGGTGGATATTGGTATGTTTAACTCGCCCGGCTGGAGTCAGTCGGGCGGACCGTGGGTGAAACCGGAGCAGGCGATGCGTTACGTCGTGTTGCCGGAGACACGGTTGCGTGGACCATTACACTTTGAAGGCAAACTGCCGACCCCGAAGGGCAAGTTTCAGGACATCGCGGTGCTGGCGTTTCCGGCGCCTGCAGGGGAAGGCGAGTTCGCAAAAGAAACGTCCCGCACGGCGAAGACGATAACATTCGAGATGCCGGTACCGTTCACGGCGCGGAGCGTGACAGTGCAGACGATCAACCCCGTGAACATCACGGCTGAGTTGCAGGCCTCGGACGACGGTCAGCATTACCGGAACGTGAAGATGTTTGCGATCGACCGGCACAACCTCGGCGTTAGCGTCGGTCCGGTGCGGCGCGCGCCCGTTGTGGTGTCGTTTCCGGCAACGACTGCACGGTTCTTTCGTCTGAATTTTTCGGCGGAGTGCAAACTTGGCGACGTTCTCCTCTCGCCGGCGGCTCGTGTGGAAAGTGTTGCGGAGAAATCTCTGATGAAGGTGTTCCAAGATCCGCAGCCGCCTTTTGATTTCTACACGTGGCCACGACAGGCAGAGCCGGAGTCGGCAGACTTGACGGTCAAGCCGGATGCCGTGCGCGACATCAGCAAGATGATGTCGCCGGATGGAACGTTGCGGTGGGACGTGCCGGAGGGGGAGTGGATCGTGTTGCGCACGGCGATGACGCCCACCGGCACCGAGAATGCGGTTGCGCCACCGGAGGCGACCGGGTTGGAAGTGGACAAGATGAGCCGCGCGGCGCTGAAGTCGCACTTCGATGCGTACATCGGCAACCTCCTCCAACGGATGCCGGCCAGGGAGCGCAAGGCGTGGAAGCATGTCGTCGCCGATAGCTACGAGACGGGACCGGAGAATTGGACGGACGACTTCGCTGCGGATTTCCGGAACCGGTACGGCTACGATCCGCTGCGGTTCCTTCCCGCTATGACTGGACGCATCGTCGGCAGTGCCGATCAATCGGACCGGTTCCTGTGGGACTTGCGGCGGATGGTGGCCGACCGGGTGGCTCGGGATTACGTCGGTGGATTGCGTGACCTGTGCCGGAAGCACGGGCTGAAGATGTGGTTGGAGAATTACGGGCACTGGGGCTTCCCCGGCGAGTTTCTGTTGTACGGAGGGTCCTGCGACGAGATTGGCGGCGAGTTCTGGGTGGGCACCGGTGACCTCGGCAGCATCGAGCTGCGCGACGCGGCGTCAGCGGCGCACACCTACGGCATGCCGGTGGTGTGGGCAGAGGCGTTTACGGGCGGGCCGGCGTTCGTCAATACCCCCCGCGAGTTGAAGGTGCGCGGCGACTGGGCGTTCTGCGAGGGCATCAACCAGTTCGTGCTCCACGTGTACATCCATCAGCCGTGGGAGGACCGTCGCCCGGGGATCACTGCGTGGTTTGGCACGGAGTTCAACCGCCACAACACTTGGTTCGAGCAGGCAAAGCCCTGGGTTGATTACCTGCGACGGTGCAGCGTGATGCTGCAAACTGGCCGGCATGTGGCCGATGTAGCGTACTTCATCGGCGAGGATGCGCCCAAGATGGCCGGTATCCGCATGCCCGACCTGCCGGCAGGGTATGACTTCGATTACATCAATGCTGACGTGATCGAGAACCGGCTGAAGGTGAGGAATGGTCGCTTCGTGTTGCCGGATGGGATGAGCTACCGGTTGCTGGTATTGCCGCCGTCAGTGACGATGCGGCCTGCGATGTTGAAGAAAATCCGCCAACTCATAGCCGACGGCGGTACGGTGCTCGGGTCGGCGCCGGAACGTTCGCCGAGCCTGGCGAACTTCCCGGCATGTGACGTGGAGGTGAAGAAACTGGTCGGCGATCTGTGGGGTGCGGGACGCGTGATGACCCGGACCAATCTGAACGAGGCATTCCGGACGTTGCGGGTGCCGCCCGATGTGGTTTGTCCGGAGGGTGTTCTCTGGAAACACCGGCAGGATGGTAATACCGAAATTTATTTCCTGTCGAATCAGAAGCCGCAGGAGTGCGTCGAAACGATTTCCTTCCGCGTGAACGGTCTCGTGCCTGAGTTGTGGTGGCCGGATAGCGGAAAGATCGAGTCAGTGCCCTTTACGGTCAAAGATGGGCGGATGACCGTGGCGTTGCACTTCGACCCCGTCGGTTCGGTGTTTGTCGTGTTTCGAAAAATGAAATCCGAGGCTCCGCTGCAGAAATTAGAACTGCACAAGGTGGCGGAGGTGAACGGGCCATGGCAAGTCGAGTTCCCGTCGAAACGAGTGACGTTCGACAAGTTGGCCTCGTGGACAGATCATACAGATAACGAGATCAAGTACTTCTCCGGGGCGGCAACCTACAAGACGCGATTCCAATCACCAACGGCCAGCAAAAAAACCTCAACGATCCTTGATCTGGGACGAGTCGAGGCGCTGGCCACGGTCACACTTAACGGTCACACGTTTCCGACGCTTTGGAAGTTTCCCTATCGGGTGGACATCACGGGGGCGGTCAAGCCGGGGGTGAATGATTTGGCCGTCACAGTCGTCAATACGTGGAACAACCGCCTGGTCGGAGATGCTGTCTTGCCGGTAGAGAAACGGTTTACGTGGACAACGTATGATTCGTCTAAGAAAGATGCGCCGCTGCTTGCCTCAGGTCTGCTCGGCCCCGTGCAACTTCTGTCGGACGAAAAGGACACGACGCCATGAACGGGTCTTGCTGCTTGTGTTGGCTGCCGCTTTGACGACCAACACAGCCGAGCCCAGCCCTGTGGTTCGGGTGCTTACAGCCCCGACTGTCTGGCTTACAGGCTTCTCAACAGATGTTCGGCCGCACGCATGCCGTCGATGGCGGAGCTGACGATGCCGCCGGCATAACCGGCTCCTTCGCCCGCGGGATACAGGCCGCGTGTGCTGGCGGATTCGCCCTCCGGGTTGCGGGAGATCCAGAGCGGACTCGAACTGCGGGTCTCGGGTGCGTACAGGACGGCATCTTCCAGTCTCACACCGTGTAGTTCCCGTAGCATGGGCGGAATGGATTTCTCCAGTGTCAGCGTGACAAAATCCGGGAGAATGCTTCGGAAGTCAACCGGCACGGCCGTGGGACATGAGCCTCCCTCGGGAAGGCTAGGGGAGACCTGTTTCGCGAGGAAGTCGACCAGGCGGCTGGCCGGCACCTTGTAGCCGCCGCCCGCGGCGGCAAAGGCGTCGCGCTCAAGCTTGCGCTGGAATTCCACGCCTGCCAGCGCGGGGAGCGGG
>CAZMSS010000068.1:0-12546 GCA_964568965.1 uncultured Verrucomicrobiota bacterium
GGTATGTCCAGGGCGGCCAGGCGGAGGGCACGGAGAAGACCGAGGTGATGATCCCCGCCGACAAAATCACGCGCGACTACCAGTGGGCGACCGACACGTTCCGGGCGCAGGGGTTGACCTTCGAAATCGTGACGCCCTTTTTCTCGATCCCGGACCCCGCCACGAGCTCATCCATGGAACAGAAATTCGCCTCCTGCCCGGCCACCTTGATCCGGCTGAGTTTCGACAACCGCAAGTCCAAAACGCCCCGCCGATTTTTCTTTGGCATGCAGACGAACGGCCGGTGGGCCGCGCCGTTGGGGCAGGATAAGCATTTCACCTGTATGACCCAGCTGGATGGCCTGGGTTTGGCCACCGAGGACGATGTCCAGGCCTTCGCGGACTTCAATGTCCGTTCCGCCATGCGCAGCCTGCATGGCGTCCCGTTCTTTCTTCTGGGCGGGATGGCCGGGTTCATTGCTGAAGCCAAGGCGGGGGAGCGGCGTGAGCTTTTGATCAGTGTGGGCTACTACAAGCAGGGGCCCGCCACGGCGGGCAAGGAGACCCGGTACTGGTATACCCGGTATTTCAGCAACCTCGAGGAAGTCCTGCGCTATTCACTCGAAATGGCGCCCAGCTACCTCGCCGAAGCCGAAGCTCGGGATGCCGAACTGCGGGCGGCCAGGCTCAGTGACGACCAGAAATTCCTGATTGCCCATGCCACGCACAGCTACTGGGGCTCGACCGAGTGGCTGGATGACGGCGGGCGCCCGCGTTGGGTTGTCAACGAGGGCGAGTACCGGATGATGAATACCTTCGACCTGACCGTCGACATGCTGTTCTTCGAGATGCAGTTCAATCCCTGGACGGTGCGCAATGTGCTCGACCAGTTTGTGCGCGAGTACAGTTACTATGACCAGGTGTTTGAGCCGGGCAAGCCGAAGAAGCTGTACGAGGGGGGGATTTCCTTCACGCATGACATGGGGGTGATGAACCAGTTCAGTCCGTCGGGGCGAAGCAGCTATGAAGTGCCCAGGCTGGACCGCAAATGTTTCTCGTTCATGACCTGCGAGCAGCTCGCCAACTGGGTGTGCTGTGCCGGCGTGTACTATGCGCAGACCCGTGACGATGATTTCCTGGTGCGGAACCGGGGCATCCTGGAGGATTGCCTGAGGAGCCTGCAGCATCGCGATCATCCCGAGCCGCGGAAACGCACGGGTATCATGAAGTGTGAAAGCTCGTTCACGCAGGGTGGGGGGGAAATCACGACGTATGATTCGCTCGACCACTCGCTGGGGCAGGCCCGCAACAACATCTACCTGGCCTCCAAGTGCTGGGCGGCCTACCTGGCCCTCGAGTTTATGTTCAACACGCTGGGTGCCGGGGACAAGGCGGCTGAATGCGTCAAGGCGGCCAAACTCTGTGCGAAATCGCTGGTGAAGGGCTTCAACAAGAAGCTGGGTTTCATCCCCGCCGTGCTTGAGGGCGGCAATAAGAGTGCGATCATCCCCGTCATTGAGGGCTTGATCTTCCCGAAGGAAATGGGGCTCAAGGAGGCGATCTCGTTCAAGGGACCGTATGGGGAGATGCTGAAGACGATGAAACGGCATTTCCAGAACGTCCTCGTGAAGGGCGTCTGCCTGTACGGGGACGGCGGGTGGAAGCTTTCGGCCACGGCGGATAATTCGTGGATGAGCAAGATCAACCTCTGCCAGCATATCGCCAGGACGGTGCTGGGGGTGAAACCGGGCAAAGCCGGGGCCCTTGCCGATCAGGCGCATAGGGGATGGGAGAGCAGTGGCTCGGAATATTATGCCTGTTCGGATCAGTTCCGCTCGGGCAAGGCCCTGGGGAGCAAATACTATCCCCGGATCGTCACAAACATCCTCTGGATGAAGGAATAAAAGGCTTGATGCAGGAAAGCGCCGCCGTTAGCTTCTTGGCATGTCGTTTTTAGCATCAACAGGCCAGGGCGCGATCGAGCTGTACCAGCGGATACGTCGGCTGGCATCCATCAGCGCGGCGGTTGTGCAGTTGGCGGCCAAACCTTCGTCCTGGACCAAACCGACCCGGACGGTGCTGGCCCGGCAGATCGTGTTCACAGGGTATGATGCCATCGGCTTCATCGCCGTGGTGGCATTGCTGGCAGGCATTTTGGTGGTGGTTCAGGCCCAGGTCTGGATGGGGCGGCTCGGTCAGTCGGAACTCCTTGGCCCGCTGCTGATTACGGTTATTGTCCGTGAAGTTGGGCCCTTGCTGGTGAGCTTCATCGTCATCGGGCGCAGTGCTACGGCCATGGCGGCTGAACTGGCGGGGATGAAAGTGCGCAATGAAGTCGAGGTGCTGGATTCACAGGGACTTGATCTCATGGTGTTCCTGGTGATGCCGCGGGCGATCTCCATGGCTCTCAGCGTTTTCGGCCTGGCGATGTGTTTTGTCGTTATCTCGTTAGGGAGCGGTTATCTGTGCGGGGCCTTTCTGGGAACAGGGCCCGGAGATCCGGGAATCTTCGCCCGGAGCGTCGCCCGGGGCGTGTCGCCCCATGATTTTTACAATATCCTTGCCAAGACCCTGATTCCCGGGCTGTTGACAGGTGTCATTGCGGCTAACGAAGGCTTGTCGGTTGAAGGTATTGCAACGGATATTCCCCAGGCGGTGACCCGGACGGTGGTCCGGGCAACCATGGCCGTATTGGTGGTTTCGGTCATCGTTTCGGTGCTGACATACATTTGAGCCATTTTATGCAGGAATTATCGGCCATTTTGGAGTACAAGAATGTGACGGTGCATCCCGCCTCCTCGCAGATGTGGGGGGTTTCCGGGGTGAATTTTTCCTTGGGCCGTGGTGAGATTGCGTTGATCAGCCTCGAAGAGGGACGTGAACGCATTCCCCTCGTGCCGTTGGCCCAGGGGTTGGTGTCTCCCGATTCAGGCCGGGTTTTCTTTCATGGAGCGGATTGGGCCGAGATGAGTGCTTCCCGGCAATCCGTCGAGCGGGGCCGGATGAGGCGGGTGTATGAGAACTACGGATGGGTGACGAATCTGGATGTGATGGAAAACCTCTGCCTGGCGGAGTGTCATCACACGAGGCGGCCGTTCGCTGAGGTCGAGGAGGAAGTCAGGGGACTGGCCCGCCGGTTCGGCATGGAGAGTATTCCCGCGGCGCGGCCGACACGGGTGCATGGCATGGTGTTGCGGAAACTGGAGTGGGTTCGCGCGTTTGTGGGGACGCCCGACCTGATTCTTCTCGAGCGACCCCTTTTCGGGGCGCCCAAGGCCGATGCGCCGAAGTTGATCGAGGCCGTCTGCGAGGCGTCCCGTCGCGGCGTCGCGGTGGTCTGGCTGTCCGAGGATGTTCGTGTGATGGAATGCCGGGAGCTGGGGGCAGTGCGCAGGTTCCGGATGGATGGTGAGAAATTTGTGGCCGCCTGAAGCGGCCGGGAGAGTGCCTGATGAGTCAATCATATCGATTTCGCTATGCGAATGAAATAGCCGGCGGGTTTGTACTGCTGGGGCTGGGGCTTTTGATCCTCGGGATCTATGCCTCCGGCCATGCCCAGGGCTGGTTCGAAAAGAACCTGGTTTTGAAAACCAAGTTTGACATGGACAAGGGTACCTATGGATTGCAGGAAGGGGCCGAGGTCAGGATTCTCAGCACGCTCGCCGGCCGGGTCGGCGGAATCAAGGCTTCCGATGACGGCGGCATCGAGACAACCCTGATCCTGCAGGGTAAGTTCGGGAAATTCGTGCGGGCCGACTCGATTGCCAAGGTGAGCAAGAAATACGAGGTCGCCGGCGATGCGTTCGTCAACATCACCCTGGGCACCTCCGCGCAGCCGGAGCTTAAATCGGGCGATTACATCATGTGCGTCCAGGATGTGGAGCTGATCGAGGCGGCTAAGAAAATCATCGATGATTTCCGGAAAGCGGCCATCCCGATGCTGGATGAGGTCAGCGGGATCCTCTCCAATGTGAACTCGGTAACGCGGCAGCTGGAGCGCCGGGAGGGCGCGGCGGGCCGGTTGATCGGCGATCCGGAATGGGCCCGGGAAGTGGATGGGATCGTCAAGGATATCCGGCAGACTGCGGCCCAGCTCCCGATGATCGCCATGAAAATTGACGGGGTGGTGACCAATGTCCAGGAGGTGTCGAAATCCTTGAAGGATACAGCCGCCAGCTTGCCGAAGATCAGCGAGAACACGGCCGGGGTGGTGCAGGATGTGCGGGTCGTCACGGGCGGGCTCACCGGGCAGGTGGCGAATGTCCAGGCCGTCCTGTTGCAGACGGAATCCATGTTCAGGGAGACCCAGGTGCTGGTGGAGGGGCTTCAGAAGAGCTGGCTGTTCGGGGGAAGCAGCGAAACGTCCGACAAGACCCCGATGCTACTGCCCTTGCCCGCCGCGGGAGAAAGGGGGACGCCGTGAAGACAGAAGTCATGCGTCGGTGCCTTGCGGGCCTTGTCGTCCTTGCGGTCCTTTCCGGTTGCTCCACGGCCAAGCCATTGGCTCTGGACCCCCAGATCAAGCTGCTCACGGATGGGGCCAATGCCGCCTACCACCGTGGGGAGGTCGAGCGTGCGGATGCCCTCTATGAGAAGGCGCTGCAGCGGGCCCGTTTGAGTGATAACCGCATGGAGATTTCGCGGAATGCCTACAATCTGGCCCTGTGCCGGATGGTGGCGGGGAATTTGGCCGGGGCAGCCGGATTGCTGGACCAGGCGGAATCCCTGGCCGGCGTGAAGGGGGTGGAGGCCTCCCGGATACTGTTGGCAAAGTCCGAGGTCGCCCGTTTGTCGGGTAAATCTGCCGAAAGCGAACAACTCGCCAGGCAGGCGGTGGATGCGGGGGCCGACCGCGAGGGCCGGGTTCACGCCCTGCTTCTGCAGGGTGAGGCCGCGTTGGTATCCGGGCATAACCAGGGGGGCGTGGAACACTACCGGGGTGCGAGATCAGGCGTGTCGGGCCAGACCCCCGCCTTGATCCGGGCTCGCATCGAGGCCCTGGCGGTTCAGTTGATTCATGCCGGCGTAATGACCGGTGATATCGGCGTCGTCCAATTGAGCCGGGCCGACTGGCTGCGAAAAGCGGGGCAGTTCAAGGAGATGGTGTCAGCCCTGGACGGGGCCGCGGAATTTTTTGAACAGGCGGGGAAGTGGTCCGAGGCGTTTGATTGCCGCATCCGCTCCGCACAAAGCCTGATGGCTGCGGGGAACCGGGATGCGGCCCTTCAGTCCGCCCGCAGGGCCGGGGATTTGGCGGAGAAGAGCGGTCAGGCCAGCCAGAAAACGCTGGTGGCCGGGGTGATCGGGGAATTGAACTAGAATCAGCATGGGGAGGAATGCATGAATTCACTGGAGACGACAGTATCGGCGATGGAACAGCGGGTGAAACGCCTTGAACGTGAGGCGCGCCTTTTCCGATGGACCACGGGGTTGCTCGCCGTGGTGGCCGCGTCTTTGATGGTCATGGGCTTTGAGCAGGCCGATGACAAATCCATCGGGCGGTTCCGGCAGATTGACTCGGGGCAGGTGGTGCTTCGCGACCCGGATGGCCAGATGCGCGCCTGGCTGGGTATCGCCGAGGGCGGCCCGCGCCTGATCTTTTTCGACCAGCAGGGACAGCAGCGGATGGGGGTGGGGATGACCCGCCAGGGCGAGCCGGCTCTCGGGATTTTCGACGCGGGGCAGAACGAGCGCGCCGTGCTGGGCATCATGGAAGGCTGGCCTGGCCTGGTCCTGCGCGATCCGCAGGGCAAGAAGCGCGCGGCGCTGTTCTCCCGGGACGAGTGGGGCAGCCTGTTCTTTTATGATCGCCGGGAAGTGAAACGATCCGGCATCGGATTGTATGGAGAGGCGGCGGCAATCAACCTCTCGGATGACCGGGGTAAGGACCGGGCCGCCCTGAGTACGGACCGCAAGGGGTCCAGCCTGTGTTTCTTCGACCGGGGCGGGCAGAAGCGGGCGGCGCTGGGGATCACGCTGCAGGATGAGCCCGCGCTCGGGTTCTTCAGGCATGAGGGGGAAAACCAGGTGGCGCTGTCCGTGCTGAATGACGAGCCGGCCCTCAATCTCTATGGGACCAACAAGGTGGAATTGGCTATATCGGTGCCGGTGACGAATGCCCCGAAATTCGAGGTGTTTGACGGCGAGCGCAAGCTGATCTGGAAGGCCCCGTAAGGAGTCCTTCCGCCGTGTGCGGCGGGTGAACGAAATGGGGGCGTCGTGTGACGCCTGATGAAGGAGCGAAGTGATGAAAGAATCGGTATCGTTAAAGGGACGCAGCCTGCTTCGGTTGGATGATCTGTCCGACACGGAGCTGTTCTATCTGCTCGATTTGGCAGAGGATTTCAAGCGCAAGAAGCATATGGGCATCCGGGGCGACTCGCTGCGGCGCAAAAATATCGCACTGATCTTCGAAAAGTCTTCCACGCGGACCCGCTGCGCCTTCACGGTCGCCGCCCAGGACGAGGGCGGACAATCGGAATACCTGGGGACGCACGACATCCATTTCGGGAAAAAGGAGTCCATCGTCGACACAGCGCGGGTTCTGGGCAGGATGTTCGATGGCATTGCCTTCCGCGGATTCAAGCAGGAAACCGTGGAGCAGCTGGCCCGGTACTCCGGCGTCCCCGTGTGGAATGCCCTGACCGATGACTGGCATCCCACGCAGATCCTGGCGGATCTGCTCACCATCCGGGAACACTTCGGGAAGCTCAAGGGGCTCAAGGTTGTCTACATCGGGGACGGCCGCAACAATGTGGCGAACACCCTCATGATCGGGTGTGCCCGGGCCGGGATGCACTTCGTGGATTGCGCTCCGGCGGAACTGGCGCCCCCGGCTGACCTGTGCCGGGATACCGCGGTCATGGCCGCCACGCGGGGCGGTAGTGTCACCGTCAGCACCAATCCCCTCGAAGCCGTCAAGGGGGCCAACGTGGTCTATACGGACGTGTGGGTCTCGATGGGCGAGGAAGACAAGTTTGCCGAGCGGTTGAAGTTGCTCAGGCCTTACCAGATAAACATGGATTTGATGAAGCGAACCGGGCATCTGGAGGATGGGCAGGCGATTTTCCTGCACTGTCTGCCCGCGTTTCATGACTTCAAAACCGAGTTGACCCAGTCGATCGGTCCCCTGGAGGTGACGGACGACGTCTTCGAGGCGCCGTTCTCCAAGGTGTTCGACGAGGCGGAAAACCGTGTTCACACGATCAAGGCGATCATGGTTTCATCCCTGGCCTGAAGAGGAGTGACGAGTTATGGCGGTACAGCTGAGCGATATCAAGTGGGATGCCTTCAGCGCCCTGGACGTGGGCGAAAAGGGGCGCTTCCTGTCACGGGACGGACGCGAATACCATGTGCTGGTGGCCCAGCAGTTCAACCGGAAGCGGTTGGAGGAACTGGGTGCCCTGGCAACCCACATCCGGCGCATAGCCAAGCAGGAGCCCGGGATGACCTTCCTACGCAGTCTTCTGCCGAATCAGCGCGCCATGCTTTACTTCAGCCAGCCGAGCAGCCGCACCTTCCTCTCCTTCTGTGCGGCCTGCGAAATCCTCGGGATGAATATCGGGGAGGTTCGCGACACCGCCACCTCCAGCGAATTCAAGGGGGAAACCCAGGAGGATTCGGTGCGGACGTTCAGCTCGTATTTCGATCTGATCGTCATGCGCTCCCAGATTGGCGGCCTGGCGGAGCGAATGGCCTGGCTGCTTTCCAACACGGAACGGCCGGTTCCGATCATCAACGCCGGCTCGGGTAAGGACCAGCATCCCACCCAGGCGCTGCTGGATGTCTACACGCTGCAACGCAGCTTTGAAAAACGGGGGAGCATTGACGGCAAGACCATCGTCTTCGTCGGCGACCTCGCGCGCGGGCGTACGGTCCGGTCCCTGGCGTGGCTGCTGACCAATTACCGGGATGTGAAGATGCTCTTTGTGGCCCCCCGCGAGCTCCAGATCGGGGAGGATATCCTCGCCCTGTTGAGCCGGGCCGGGGTGCGGCATGAGCTGATGTGTGATTTTGACAAGGCGATCCCGATGGGGGATGCCATCTACATGACCCGGATCCAGGATGAATGGGATGCAGCCGGCGAGAGCCGGAAGATTGATATCAGCCGGTACTGCTTCACGCGCGACAAGCTGGCCCTGTTGAAACCCGATGCCGTGATCATGCACCCGTTCCCGCGCCGGCAGGAAATCGCCGTGGATGTGGATGATGACCCGCGCGCCGTCTATTGGCGGCAGATGCGTAACGGCATGTGGATCCGCGCCGCATTGATCGCCGCCATCTTCGGGAAGGAACCGGCCGTCAACGACTACTTTGCCAGTCATGGATGAAGGAGATAGGGACCCGTATGGTGATCCGGTCAAAACTATTCGCTGCTCTGGCCATCGCACTCGGCTTCGGCGGCCGGCTTTCCGCCGCGCCCGTCCACGATTTCGGGTGCCTGGCCTCGTCCGGTGAAGACCTGCACGGCCGGGAGGATGCCCGTGGACTGGGACCCCTTGTGGAGTGGGCTGACCAGGGCGGAGACCGGCCTGCCGTCAGGGCGGTGCGGCCCTTCTTTTCCCTTGAATATGATGCCCGGACCGGTAAGGAGGATTTCGACATCCTTTGGCCCGTGGCGCATATCCGGCATTGGAAAGGCCAGACGGATTGGCGCTTTCTGACGGCTTTCTATCTGGGCCCGCATCCCGCCGACCCGTCCTCCCAATATGCGTTCTGGATCCTGCCGGTGTTCGCGGTGGGGCGCAATAAGGCGGGGGAGGATTACGGGGCTGTCTTTCCGCTTGGTGGCCGGGTTGACAACTGGTTCGGACGGGACCGGATGGAATTTGCGCTTTTCCCCCTGTACTGCCACAGCGAATTGAACGATCTCCGGACGGACCACTGGCTGTGGCCCATTGTGTCGCGCACGACAGGCGACAAGCTTTACCGTTTCCGGGTCTTTCCCTTTTACGGACGGTCGGAGAAAAAGGGAGAGGGTGAAAGCAAATTCATCATGTGGCCGTTCTGGACGTCGGCGCGAAACGACCGTCCCGGGGTACGCGGCGAAGGCTATATGGTGTTCCCGTTTTACGGCCATGCGAAAACGGAAAAGGAGGAGACCTGGATGTTTCTCCCTCCGTTTTTCCGGCATACGGTGGGCCGGGGCGGAACCGAGAGCATCTACTTCTGGCCGGTCTATCAGGCCAAACAGTCCAAAGACCAGGACAAGCTGTATGTGTGGCCGCTCTATGGCCGGCGGACCACGGCGGACGAGGAGCGTCGTTTCTGGCTCTGGCCGTTCGTCTGGAAACGGCACGAGAAATGCCCGCCCGTCGCGATCGACAAGTTCAGGGTTTTCCCGCTGTACGAGTCCGAGGCCACGAGGTCCCTGTCGGCGCCGACCAATGTTGTTGAACGGTATGTCAGTGTCTGGCCGCTGGTTTCCTATGAGCGGAAAAAGGACGATTACAAGCGCGTGCGCTGCCTGGATTTATGGCCATTCCGGGACACCGCGCCGATTGAGCGGAATCTCTCGTCATTGTGGTCCCTCTTCCAGTATGAGCAGACCCCAAGGGGCTCCGAAACCGAATTGCTCTGGGGTGCGGCCCGGTGGGGATGCCGGACGAACGGGGCTTCTTACGGGTCGCTCTTCCCCCTGGCGTCCTGGTCGCATGACCGGGAGGCCGACACACAACGGGGGTGGGAATTTTTGAAAGGTTTGCTAGGATACGAGCGCAATGAAACCGGAAAGACATGGCGTGCGCTATATTTCATCCGGTGGAGGACTGAGCCATAATCACGCGTGAACCAAGGTATTTTCCGCCGCCGGCGGACTGGCGGGGTAAACTGGGCCGTGAAGCCCTGGGTACCCTCCGGAATGCTGGCAGGGCCATGCTGCTTCTGTTGGAAGCGATCCTGTGCATGCGCACCCTGTTCATGCGCCGGAACCGGAGGGAAGTTCTGCACCAGATGTTTGTGGGCGGAATCAAGAGCCTGGCCGTGATCACGGTGGTGGCCTCCTTTACCGGCATGATCCTGGCCCTGCAGACGGGTATTGAAATGCGCCGGTTCGGGCAGGAGGTGTTCATCGGGGCGGCCGTCATGGTTTCGATGCTGCGCGAAATGGGGCCTTTCATGACAGGCTTGATTCTGGCCGCCAGTGTGGGGTCGTCGATCGCCGCCCAGATGGGCACGATGGTGGTCTCCGAGGAGATTGCCGCCCTGGAGCTGATGTCCATCAATCCCGTCCGGTTCCTGGTCATGCCGCGGTTGGTGGCCATGGCAATCATGACGCCCTTCCTGTCCTTCTACAGCTGTATCATGGGGGTGGTGGGGGGCGGGATAGTCGGGATGACCCAGCTGAATGTGCCGTGGTCCGCGTATATTGACAATGCCACCCGGTTCGCCGAGAACAAGGACCTGTTCGTGGGGATGCTCAAGGCGTTCCTGTTCGGCATTATCATTGTTATCACCGCCTGTCACCAGGGCTTTGCCACGACGCAGGGAGCAGTCGGGGTGGGGAACGCCACCCGGCGCACGGTGATCCTGTCGTTCCTGTCCATATTGGTCGTGGGGTACATGGTCACGAGGTTGTTCTACGTATGATCAAGCTGGAAAATGTCACCAAGATTCTCGGCGAGCGGCGCGTCCTTGACGGCGTGAACCTGGAGGTCCGCCGGGGCGAGACGCTTTTCGTAGTGGGGCCTTCCGGGACCGGGAAGAGTGTCACCCTGAAGCATATGATCCGCCTGATGACCCCGGATGAGGGGCGGGTGGTGGTGGACGGTGATGTTGTCAGCGAGGCGGCGGGAAAGAACCTTGAAAGGATCCGCGACAAGTTCGGGGTTCTCTTTCAGGGCGGGGCGCTCCTGGAATGGCTCAATGTGGGCGAGAATGTGGCCCTGCCGCTGCGCGAAAAGACAAAACTCACCGAGGACGAGATTGAGGCGAAGGTGATGGAGAAGCTGGCAATGGTGGGGCTGGAGAAGGATCTTGAAAAATATCCCTCGGAAATATCCGGCGGGATGCGCAAGCGGGTCGGGTTGGCCCGGGCCATTGTCATGGATCCGCAAATCATTCTCTATGATGAGCCCACCTCGGGGTTGGACCCGGTTTCGTCCCGGATGATCGACCGGTTGATCGACCACCTCAAGAATGAGCTGGGGGTGACCAGCGTCGTGGTGACGCATGATCTGCACAGTGCGTTGTCCATTGGAACCCGTATCGCCATGCTGTCGGGCGGGAAGATCGTTGAAATGGCCGTGCCCGGTGACTTTGTAAAGTCGCAGGTCGAGGAAGTGCAGCAATTCCTGGAATCGCAATTTATCACCGTCAGGGGTGAATGGGAGAAGAAAGGCTTATGAAACAGAGCAGCGTTGACCGCGAAATGACCATGGAGCTGGTAGTCGGGACCTTTATGTTCATGGTTCTGCTGGCGTTGGCTTACTTCACCATCGTGCTGGGCCGGGCCAGCCTGTTCGAGAAGAAGTTCCCCCTGGAGGTGGAATTTGAGGATGTGATGGGCCTGCGCAAGGACGACAATGTGGTGCAGCGCGGCATGACCATCGGCAAGGTCAAGTCCCTGAAGCTGATGGACGGCAAGGTCCGCGTTCTGGCGTCGCTCGATTCCTCGCTCAAGCTGAAGACCGACTACAAGATCACCGTGATCAGCACGTCCATCCTGGGTGGCCGGAACATGGATGTGAAGGCCGGTTCCGAGCAGGCCCCGCTGCTGCCTCACGATGTGATGCCGCAGGGCACCAAACCGTTTGACCTGATGGCCGAGGCGGCCGAGGCGGTGCACGAAATCCGCCTTGCCCTGAACCAGGGCGGTATCCTGACGAATCTTGAGCAGTCGGTGGCATCCATCAAGGACATTTCCGGCAAGATCAACCGCGGGGAGGGGACGATCGGCAAGCTGATCAACGACGAGGGGATCTACAACGAGTTCCAGGGCGTGGTGAAGGACATCCGGGGCGTGACGGCCAAGGTTCAGGAAATCGCCGACAAGATCAACAAGGGCGAGGGGACCCTGGGGAAACTGATCTCGGATGACGCCATTTACACCAATGTCGCCGCCGTGGCGGCGAACCTGAAGGACATCAGCGACCGGCTCAACAAGGGCGAGGGGACACTTGGTAAACTGCTTTCCCAGGATGACCAGCTCTACAAGGATATTACAACGACGGCGACCTCGCTCAAGGAGATCACCGGGAAGATCGAGCGCGGCCAGGGGCTTCTGGGTAAGCTCGTTACCGACGAAACCCTCTACAATGACGTCAAATCCGCCGTCAATGAGTTCCGTGCCACCGTGGACGACTACCGGGAAACCTCCCCGGTCGTCAGCTTTACGACCCTGCTGATGGGGGCTTTCTAGCAGCCTGTTGAAAACTCCAGGCTCCGCTTTTCCAGCCATGGAGGTGGGTGGCAAAGGCAAATGGTGCTAAAACCTGAAAACATTGTTTTAGCAAAGCCTCTGGCGGCGGGAAAAGGGTGTCTCGATCGAAGCCCTACCGGCTCCTTCATCCCCCAATTCGGAGCGGAATCGGTAACGATTCCGGTGGCCCCTAGCCGGAATGCTCACGC
>CAZMSS010000069.1:0-12415 GCA_964568965.1 uncultured Verrucomicrobiota bacterium
CCGCAACACGTTCGCCGCCATCAAGGCGCCGTGTTCGGTGAAGGCTAGGGGGCGGAAACGCTCATTTCTCTTTGATGCGGTCACAATTTGTGACCGCATCCCGGCGTTTGCGGTCACAATTTGTGACCTCAAAGCCGTAACCTCTTGCGGCTCAAGTTGAAACACAAAGTCGGCGGGGAAGCGCTCAGAGTTTCTACGTACGGCTTGATTCAAGGCTTTGGTGGTCACACCGTACAGCGCCGCCAGATCGCTATCCAGAATCACCTTTTCGTTCCGAATTGTTAGGATCAAGCTTTGGATGTTTCGCAAAGTCATGGTGTTGTCTTTCTGTTTCGTCGTCATTCCACCACCCCCAGCCGCTTGAGGATCCAGCCCAGGCGGCTCAAGGCGGAAACCAGTCGATGACGGTTCCGCCGCTCTGGTGGTAGTAGGGGCTTACAAGCCAGTTCCGGTTGTTTTCCCTAGTGACCCGGAAGTCACGTACCCGGAAGGTTTTGTCCTCGTGGATATCCAGCATTTTGGCGGTCAGGGCCGGAACCGGGTGGAACGGATAGAGTTGCTTCAGTACCTCTGCCTTCTTCTCCTCCGGGATGATGTATTCCTCGATGATCCGGTCGATCAGGACCAGAGGTCGGGTGGGGAAGGGGAGTGCCGGTTCCCCCTCGTTGCATTCATTGGCCAACAGATCAATCATTCTGTTCTCCTTGTGTATAGATGTGAATAAGCTATATAGAACCATATTAGTAATCAAGTTAAATATGGTGCAGTTTGGCTGTAGCAATAGGACTCCACTTGAAGAACATCTTCAAGGAGGGATCGTTGAGATCAGAGTCAGTCGCCGAGGAAAGGATGCCTAGTAGCAGTGTTCGTCGGCAGGGAAGGAGCCCTTCTCGACGTCCTGCTTGTACGCTGTGAACGCCTGGACCATGCGGTCGCCCAGATCGGCATACCGCTTCACGAAACGCGGCACGTTATTTCCAGAAAGGCCGAGGAGATCATGGGTCACGAGCACCTGTCCGTCGCAGTGGGGGCCGGCGCCGATCCCGATGGTGGGGACCCGGACGGAGGCCGTTATGGTTTCGCCCAGGGCGGCCGGGACGCATTCAACGACGATGGCAAACACGCCGGCGTCCTCGAGGGCGCTGGCGTCGGCAATGAGGCGTTCGGCATCGGTCTCCTTCTTTCCCTGCACCTTGTAGCCCCCAAACGCGCGGATGCTCTGCGGGGTGAGGCCGATGTGGCCGAGAACCGGGATCCCATTCTGCACAAGCCGGGAGATCATGTCGGCCCGGAACGCCCCGCCTTCAATCTTCACGCCATCGGCTCCGGCTTCCTTGAGGAAGCGGCCGGCGTTGGCCAGCGCCTGCTCCGCGGAAACCTGGTAGGACATGAACGGCATGTCGGCCACGACCATGGCTCCTGCGATTCCCCGAGCCACGGCAGCGGTGTGGTGGACCATCTGGTCCATTGTGACCGGCAGGGTGGTGGTGTAGCCGAGCATGGTGTTGGCCAGTGAATCGCCGACAAGCGCCATGTGAATTCCAGCCGCGTCCAGATGGCGTGCCGTGGTGAAGTCATAGGCCGTCAGGCACACGACCTTGGCGTTTCCCTTGAGTCCCTTGATGCGTTCCGCCGTCCATTTCGTTTTCATGATTCTCCTTAAAAACTCAGGCTTAGCGCGGTGGAGAGAACGGTGTCGCTGTTTTCTTTGCCCTCCACCGGGGCGCTGTCGTAACGTTCCTGGTAACACACGTTCAGGCTCAGGTCGCGGGTGATGAAGGAGGCGATGCCCGCCTCGGCATTCACGAAGAAAATTCCGGGATCCGTGATTTTCGGCAGATATTCGCCGGTGCACCAGACAAGGACGTGGGCGTTCAGGATTTTCTCAACCGTGGCGGCGGCACGGCCGGCCGCCCAGCCTGTCTCGCTCTCGTCCTTGTTTTCCTCGATATAACCCGCACCAAGCTCCGCATTCACAACCGTCGTCTCGGATCGGATCAGCCTGAGCCCTGGCGAGAGGATGCCGGTGAGGCGGTAGTTCAGGCCTGCGATGGAGTCGGACATCCATTCGACATTGCCCAGGGCATACACGCGCTGTGTCAACAGGCGTTCATACCGGAACAAGGCCTGGGCATTTTCCGTATCCTTGACGCCCTCGCTTTCCCCGTAAGAGCCCTTTCCCCTGAGCCGGAACAGGTCATTCTCCTGCTCTTTCACGGCGTCGATACCCAGCGAGTATCGCAGGGTTTCGCTGTTGCCCCGCGTCGTGGTCATGCCGAAATCCAGGTTCCTCCTCCAGTCATCATCCGCGTGGCGGAGGGTTCCCGGATCCGGAAGCCGGAGTGTACGCCCGGATACACTGAATTTGCTGCCGGCTGATCCACTGAAGGCGCTGAGCAGGGAAACGCCGTTAACCACGCCGGGGGGCTTGGGTTTCACCACCGGCGGGGCGTTCGTGGTGACCGGAGGGGTCTCGTTGGTGGTGATCCCCGTCACGGGTACCGTTACGGGAGGCGGGTTGGTGGTGCTGGTGGTGGGTGCAACGCCCTGCGCCAGGGAGACAAAAGGGGAGAGCATAAGGACGAGATAAAGAAGAAAGCGAACATTGAACATTGAACAGTCAACATTCAGTGTTGAATGAGGAAGCCCTTCCCTAGATGGATGTCCGATGTTGAATGTTCGATGTTCGATGTTCATATTGTTTTCATTCCAGGATGGCTTCCTGCCCGTATTTTGGGACTGATGCGGAATATTTCTTTTCACGCCGCAGGGTCTCGGCAAAGGCCCTGGCGGTCTCGGCCTCGCCATGTGTGACGAAGATGTTGCGGGGCGGGGTGGGGCCGACCTTGGAAAGCCACTGCAGGAGTTCGTTGCGGTCGGCGTGCGCCGAAAACCCCGAGATTGACTCCACCCGGGCCTGGACCGGAAAGGACTGCCCGAAAAGCCGGATGGGAGAGACCCCGTTCTGGATGAGGCGGCCCAGTGTGCCCACCGCCTGGTACCCGACAAAGAGGACGGTGCATTCAGGGCGGCTGATGTTGTTGGCCAGGTGGTGCTTGATGCGGCCGCCGGTGCACATTCCCGCCCCGGCCATGATGGCCACGGTGCCCTTGATGCTGTTGATGCCCTTGGACTCATCCACCGTCTGGACCATCTTGAGGCCGGCAAAGTGGAAGGGTGACTCCTGGTTCCGGGTCAGGCGGTTCATGTCGGCATCCAGCATGGCCATGTGGCGCTCGAAGATCTGGGTCACGGTGACAGCCATGGGGCTGTCGACAAAGATCAGCATCGGCGGGATGCGCTTTGCCCGAACGAGGGTATTGAAGTAGTACAGCACCTCCTGGGCCCGCTCGATGGCGAAGGTCGGGATAATCAGGTTCCCGCCCCGCTTGGCCGTGTCCTTGACGATGGTGCACAGTTTTTCCTCGATCAAGGAGGTCTGTTCGTGCAGGCGATCGCCATAGGTGGATTCCATGACGATGTAGTCGGCCCCCTCGCACATGTCGGGATCTTCGATAATGGGGCGGTTCCAGCGACCGATGTCACCCGAGAAGACAATGGACCGGCCGTTGGCCCGGATGTGGATGGACGCGGACCCCAGGATATGGCCGGCGTCCGTGAAGGTGGCCTCGACGCCCGGCGCGACGGTGACGGATTCGTGGTATTTGACGGGTGAGAAATGGGAACAGCACTGCTCGACATCAGCGACGGTGTAGAGAGGCTCCGCGGGGCGCGGCCCCTTCCGGTTTTCGCGCTCATGGCGTTTCTTTTTGAAGGCGGCATCTTCAGCCTGGAGCTTGGCCGAGTCCATCAGCACGGTCTTCGCGATCTCAGCGGTTGGGAGCGTGCCATGGACCGTCCCCCGGAACCCGTCCCTGACCAGTCTGGGCAGATAGCCGCAATGGTCGATGTGGGCATGGGTAAGCAGGACGGCGTCGATGCTGGAAGGGGGGACCGGGAAGGGTTGCCAGTTGCGGTCAGCCAGATCCCGTTCCTGGACCATGCCGCAATCAATCAGCAGCCGGGCTCCATTCACCTCCAGCAGGTAACGCGATCCGGTGACGGATTCCGCAGCGCCCAGAAAGGTCAATTTGGCAAACATAAAGTGACTCCTCCTTCAATGAGGGGTGACTATATATGATTCCCGTGCATGTGTGCAGAGTAAAATTGACGGGTTCTTAAGTGAATCGGCAGGGGTGATTGTTTTTGATGGATATTGATGGAAATCCCGTGTAAGTATGAATTATTCAGCAACCATGCGTGTCAGGTCGTGTCCAGCGCCGGCGTACTGGCTTGCGCCGAGGAACAGGGACACGGCGGATGGGAGGTGAGCGGCTATGCGGAAAAAAGGCAAAGCGACAGCACCCTTGTCGGGCAAGGGCAGGCCAGCCAGATGTTGTGACGATGCGCTGAGAGACTGCCAATCGCGATATCAGCTCATCTTCGAGTTGAACCCCTGCCCGATGTACATCATGAACGAGGAAACGCTGGAATTCCTCGCCGTCAACGTTGCGGCGTTGCGGCTCTACGGGTATTCGCGCGAGGCCTTCCTCTCGATGACCGTCAAGGATATCCGTCCGCCGACGGACGTAAAAACAGTTGTGGCTGAGATCCGGAAACAGCGCCGCCTGCTGAGGGGCGAGCCGGGATCACGCAAGGGACTTAAAAGGAAAAGCCCGGGCCTGGCGGTTCAGCTTGCCGCCGGGGAGTGGCGTCACGTCAAGCGGGACGGAACCGTCTTCACCGCGGAGATCACCGTTTGTGGTATTCCCTATGATGGCTGCGAAGCGCGACTGGTGCTGGTCAAGGACATCACCGAACGCAAACAGGCTGAGGAGGAGTTAAGTCGGGCTGCGCGGGAATGGACGGCCACATTCGACGGCGTGTCGGACGCCGTATGGGTGCTCGATTCCGATCAGCGTATCCGGCGTTGCAACAAGGCTGCGGAGAAACTTTTCAAGCTACCCCTGAAGGATATGGTGGGCCGCTTCTGCTGGGAGATAGCGCACCGGGCCGGGCATCCGGCCCAGATCTGTCCCTTCTCGCATATGGCAGAGGGGCGTCATCGTGAATCCTTCGAGCTTCAGATGGGCGAACGTTGGTATCAGGTGATGCTGGACCCCCTGATTGACGGCAGCGGAACGATTGTGGGCGCGGTTCACATTTTCGGCGACATCACGGTTCGCAAGCGTGCCGAGGCGGATGTATCCAATATCACGACCGAGCTGGAACGGCGGGTGGAGGAAAGAACAGCGGAATTGCGCAGGGCCGGTGAGACCTTGCAACATGAGATCAGGCAGCGTTGTGAACTTGAACGCGAGGTCCTTGAAATCAGCGAGCGGGTACAACGCCGGCTAGGTCAGGACCTGCATGACGGCGTGGGGCAGTCAATCATCGGGATTGGCTATCTGATCAGCGCCGTGCAGCAGACCCTTGCCCGCAAATCAGCGCCGGAGGCGGCTGAATTGGGAAGAATCGCACAGATCGCCTCGAAGACCGTGCAGCAGGCACGCGACCTGGCGCGGGGGCTGTTCCCCGAAATAAAGGGAAGCAGTCTCTCGGAAGCCCTGTATGAACTGGCGCTTCACACGCAGGATGTGTTCGGTATTTCCTGCCGGTATACTGGAGTGGATGGCCTTGGATTGTCTGACGCCAACACGGCAACCCAGATGTACCGTATCGTTCAGGAGGCTGTGAACAATGCCGCCAAGCACAGCAAGGCCAAAACGATCAAAATCGGGCTGTCGCAGAAGAACGGGTCTGTATTCCTGACTGTGCGGGATACCGGGGTTGGGATGGACCAGGCGGCGACCCATGCAGCAGGCATGGGGAGACGCATCATGTCATACCGTGCAGACCTGATTGGCGCCACATTAAAGATTGTGAGCGCTAGCGGAAAAGGGACAACCGTCACCTGCGTTCTTCCGCCTCCCTCGCCGCCCGCCTGGATCATTCATGAGGATCAACGCTTGGGTGGGGGCGCTTCGCGGACGACTGCGCCGAAGGTATCGCTCAGCACCAGCACGGCGAGGCGTGCCGTATCCTCCAGCTCGTTGGTGTTCAGCGAGACGTAGTCGAATCGTCCGCGCAGGTCGGTGTAGCCGTCCTTGAAGAATTTAACCTTGCCATCATTCAGTTTGGCATACACCTTCACATAGGCGCCAGGCACCATTTTCCCCGTTTCCGCATGCGTGACAACGAGCTGGCCGTAGCTCTCAATCATCTGCACCTTGAGTGTGTTGGCGTAATAGGCCTGGGTCTTGCGCACACCCGCCGCGAGCGCCTCCACCATCACGTTTTTCGCCTTGAACTCGGAGGGCAGCTCGACGGTCAGCCTGTCCTTGCCCGAAGGCAGCTCGACCGTGCGGCTCAGAACCGGCCGGATGAAGGAGAACTGTGCCGTGCCCTCCTGCAGGAAGGGGCTGCGGGAGAAGAGCAGCTCGATGTCCATGGGGTAGAAGTTGAGCGTGCAGCTCTTGAGGTTGCGGGTGTCGAGCCGGATGCGCCCGGCCTCGACCTGCATTTCCAGCACGGGTTCGGTAGCCGCCAGGGCGGCCTGCGCCTCGTCGCGTTTCTCCTGGTCCGCCGCGGCCGCGGTCTTGCCGCCGATCTCGTTGATCTGGCCGAGCACCTGCACGAAGCGGTCGCGCCAGCGGTCCACGCCCCCCTCCGCGTGCGGCTTGGCCAGCTTGCGCGCGGTTTCCAGGTCGCCCTTGTAAAGGGCCAGGTAGGCGTCAAGATAGTCGCACTGGAGTTGCTCCGGGACCGTCTTGCGGTCCACGCGCCCGAACCAGGTGATCGCCTCGGCCACGCGATCCTGCAGGGTCATGTAGTAGGCGACGGCCAGCGTGTCGGCGGCGTCCGGCCTCGGCTTGTAGCTGAGCACTTTCATGAAGCGTTGATACTGCTGGAGGAAGCAGGCGTTCAGGATCGTGCGGTTCGCCCCCACGGCATGGGCACGCGGATTCACCAGCGGTGCATACTCCAGGTGCTGGTAGTCGAACCGCTCGACGGGATCAAGCGTCAGCAGCGGTGAGACCAGCCAGAGGCCGCACTGGCTGGCGAAGGCGTGGTGCCGCAGGAACTCCCGGATCGCGGCGGGCGCGTCGAGCAGCACGGCGTACGACCAGAGGGGGTCGGAGTAGAGATGGCGCGACTCCAGCAGAGCGGTCGCCTTCTTGAAGAAGGCGGCGTCCTTCATGCGCCAGGCGATCTCGTTGAGGTCGATCCTGTGGAGGTTGGCGGCGCCAAGGAACGCCAGGACCTCGTCCTCCGTGCCGTTCTGGGAGATCCACGCCCATGAGGTGGTGTCGATCTTGCTCAGTTTGGCGACGACATGGAAGGTGAAGGGGGCGGCGCTGCCCACCACCTTGTCACGGCTTGCCAGCGTGACGGGGTAGTGCGGGTAGTCTCCCGTCGCCGGGAAGTAGAAGTAGTATTCCTGCGTCTGGGTGCTGTAGGGCTCCAGGACCACATAGGTGCCGCGCGTGGTGAAGCCGTTGTTCACGGGGATCGAGCCCATCGGGATCTGGAGCAGGACATGCAGTTTCTGGCGGTTCCCGGTGGGATTGGTCAGCACGACCTGCGCCCCGTACACGACGCGCGGCAGGAACTCCTCGCTCACGAGCTTGTCGAAGCGTTCTCCGTTCTCGATCCGCTCGCGGTCATCCGCGCGGAAGAACTGCTGGGCCACCAGGACGCCGCCGGGTGCCGTGTCACGCGGACTCTCGCCGATTTCACGGTGGAATAGCAAAGCCGGCGAGCAGGCCTGGAGGGAATAAGCCAGACCCTCGACCGACTCCCCGTGCGTCGCGGCCTTGAAGGGCAGGTCCAGCGCCGCCAGGGCCAGCATCATCTCCGTGAAGTTCGTGGCCGTCTCGGGGAAGGCTTTCGACAGGAAGGGCGTCTTGTTGGTGTGAGCCGCATAGTCGGCCCAGAAGGCGCCGGCCTTCACGCGGCTGGCGACATGCTGCTCGATCGGCAGATGGTAGTAATTGTTTTCTGCCCACTCCTGGGTCTTGTCGAGCTTCTGGAAGAATCGGCGTGTTTCTTCCCGTTTAACTTCCTCTGGATTAAAGAAGCCCACTGCAGCCAATTCCTTTTCACCCGCGCTCAATTTATCCTGCGCGACTAGCTGTTTGCCCATTGCGAGGCTCATGCTTTTCGACATCGGGCGTTTCGCTTTTCCGGCGCTCACCATCCTGGCGCTGGCGACGCTGGGGAGGGGCGCCCCGGCTGCTGCAGGCGCATCCTTCGGGGCCTCGAGCCTCTCGAGTTCAACTTCCTGTCTTCCGGCGACTGTCCTGCGGACGGCGTCGATGGCGCTGGTCACGCTGCTTTCGCCAGCCTCCAGGGAGCCGGCCTGAAGCGCCGTATCAAAGCGGCGGTTAAACGCCTCGATGTCCGGCGGGATGAGATCCACGCGGTCGCGGGTGTCGCGGCTCACCGAGGATTCCTGTTCGAGCAGACGTTTCCCCAGCAGCACGCGCTCGGCCGCATTCAGCCTCTCGAAACGCCAGGGCTCCAGATACCCCGAAATGTCGTTCCCGAGCAGCCATTGGTCCATGAAGGTCTTGTCCTTCTTGTTCCTCAGATACGGCGCAATGACCTTCGTGAAGAATGAGGGATCCTTGCGGTACAGGAAGAAGTTCAGTTCGTGGCAGGCGTATTTGGAATAGAGGCGATGCTGTTCCTTGGAGTCGAGGTCGGGCCAGTTGGCCACAAAGGAGAATTCGCCGAAGGTGGCGTCCGGGTTGAGCGTGGCCAGCAGACGGTATGCCTTGGCCACCGTGTCGTAGCGTTCGAAGCGGGCGGTGGTCACGTCGCCGATGGTCACCGTGTTCGTCGCCACGACAGCCGTGATCCGCTTCTGCTCGGCATAGCTCTTGCGGGGGTCGAGCCCGGCCGCGAGCCGCAGTTCGCGCGTCTCGACCGGCGAATCGGCCAGCGTCGCGTGCCGCAACACCGTGGTGGTCGGGTCCAAGGCCAGGACGCGCAGCAGCGGCAGTCCCTTCAGCATGGCCAGCGGGACCGAAACACGGCCCTCCTTGTCCGGCACGAGGTTCAGCAGCGACACCGAGGGTTGCTTCAGGTAATCGAGCCCGGCATAGCCTTCTGCAGAGCCGGCTTCCGCTTCCGCAAGGGCTCCGGCAACCCCTCCGGCGGTGAGCATTTCACGGTTCCGTCCGCCATAACTCCGTCCTTCCATCAGCGTTTCGGTCTTGGCCTCCGTGGCGCGCAGCGCCCACGGGTTGAGCAGCAGTCCGGGGCGTTCCAGCATGTTCCCGGGATATTTCACGGCCTGCTGGCGGTCGATGATGTACCGGTATTCGTCGCCGATGTCGCGGCCGGATTCATAGAAGGTGCGGGCCGGCAGGCACGGCTGCTGCATCAGGTCCGGCGTCCCGGAGTAGCCCAGGCGGGCGAAGAGGTCATACTCCGGGAGGTAGCGGGTGGCGAAGACATGTACGCGGGTAAAGGGGGTTGCGTTGGCCACGCGGATCTCCACGCTGTTTGTGCCGGGTGTGATGGAGGCCACGTTCAGCGGAGCGAGGCGGGGAAGTTCCAGCACGCGGCGGGGTGAGACGACGGTGCCGTCACGCACGTCGCCTGCCGTGATGTGCACCGCGATCGAGCGGCCCTCAGGCTTGAGATAGAGCGAGTAGTCCCCTGCGGGCAGGCTGCGCAGTTCCAGGAAACCGTCCACCACCGCCAAGGCATCGTTCCAGTCCTTCACGAATTGGCCATTGCGCGTCTCCAGCAGTGAGGCCATGGCGGACGCCTCCATCGCTTCCCGGGCGGCCGGCAGGCGTACCGTCTCGCCCGCCTTTCCGTGCAACGACGGGGGAATAGCGCAGGCATTGAGCGAGGGCGTCCATGAGAGCTCCCGCCCCGATGCCGCATGGATCCGGAAGCGCTCGATGTCGGTGAGCGCGCCCAGCATCGCACGGCCATGCGAATCGGTCTTGAGCGACGCATTCACCTCATCCCGGAAGCCGCGGTGCTTGAAGAAACAGGCCAGGGGCTCGCCGGCCAGCGGCTCGCCGTTCTTGCCGCGGACCTCGACAAAGTAGCCGTCCGCTGTCTGCCCCGCATGCAGGGCCTGGACCTCAGTTGTGCTCTCGATCCCGTTTAGCGCAACCGAATCATCATTGGCTAATTCCTGTTTTTTGCCGAGGCTGAGATTCTGGATGCGGGCCTTCAGCGTCACCGTCAGGGTGACGGCATTTTCCGGCACGAGGATTTCCTGCACGGTCTCGGCGTCCTCGCGGAGAACCAGGCCGGGGATCTCCTTTTCAGTCACGATGCCCTGCAGGTCGGTGGAGCGGATGACCAGCCGCGGTTCCTCGAGCAGTTTGAGGCTGGCTGGCTTGCCGTTGACGGTCAGCACGGGGCGTATGGCGATCAGGGCTTTTTCGCGCCGGATCAGCGACTCCCGGTCGACGTAGACCCCGGCCTTGAGCGCGTAGGTTTCGGCCAGGTGTTCAAAGCGCGCCAGCGTGGCGAACTCGCCCTGCCGGATGATGATCGTCTCGCTTTTCGGCGCGGTAGTAAAGGGTACGATGATACGGTTATCCTTGCCGGCGGTGAACTCTCTCCCGCCCACCCAGGCACATGCGCCGGCCACACGGGATCCGGTCTCGTCGAGGACTGTGAAGGCGTGCCCGGCGGCCGTGACCTCCTGCAACACATCCAGCCGGCCCTTCTGCAACAGTGCGCGGCTGCTTTTCCCGTTTCCGATCAGTTCCACGACGTACACGCCGGGTCCCTTGAGGTCGGGCAGGTCGAAGGAGCGTGCCACGCGGCGCTCGGAAGGCTCCTTGTACTCGAGGCGGCGCGAGGAGGAGGCGACCAACCCGTCGAGGTTGATGGCGAGGTTAAGGGGCTGGCTGGTCTCGCGGTAGTAGTTGAAGGTGTTGATTTCGTACACCTTGACGATCAGGGCCGGGACGTTTTTGACGAGGGCGGTCAGCTTGACGGGGTCATCCTTCCCGAACACAACGGGGTTGTCAGCCGCAAAGTCGATGTCGACGCGCTCCTTGAGCTGCTTGTACGCATCGGGTGTCAGGAGCGGGGCCCACTGCTGGGGGTCGCCCACGCCGTTGACGATCTTGGCTTCTGCAAAGAGGGGCTTGAGGAAATCGTCGCGGACGTAAGGGCTGAAGGCGGTTATGTCGGCGTCGGTCTTGAAAAACTCAAGGAGGAAACCTCGCACCAGAGGCTCCTCGTTGTAGACGGGCGGCAGGGCAACGAGTTGGAAATCCCGGTTCAACTGGGCGAAGTGGTCGCCACGCGGGACCTGTTGCCGGTACTCCGGCCGCAGGTAATAAACTTCGCGGGGTAATTTGACATACTCCATGAAGCGATCGCGGTCATAGATGCCCTTGCCCTGGTCGTGGCGCAGCCGGTTGTAGAGTACGCCCGCCTTGAGTGAGTTATGGACAGGATCGAGGGTTTTGACGAAGGCCCAGACGCGGTCGAAATAGGCCTCCCGGGCGGCGGAGTCGGTATCGAGGTTGACCTCGTTTTCGGGGGGCAGTTTGGAGAGGAAGGTGGTGACGAAGGCGGTCTCATTGCGCAAGGCCGGCATTTTCTGCAGGAGTTCATTGAGTTGCGCGAGGGTCAGGAGGCCGTGGAGGGGATGGGATCCGAAGCCGCGGCTGTCGCGGTATTGCAGGTCGGCGACGATCAGGTCGACCACACCGGGATAGTCGGGGCGGCGCAGGCGCGCCAGCAGGTTGCGGCGCTGCTCCTCGTTGATCTTCTGTCCGGCGGCGATCCCGAGCCCGGCGTCCTCGATGCGCTCGAGGCTGCGGGGATCCCAGGTAAGGGCGCGTTGGAACAGGGTTCCGCCGCTGATGCAGGTATTGTCCAGCACCGTGGGCGCGTCGCTGGCACGCTCCCCGGTTTTGCGGGCGTGCCCGTAATACAGGTTCAGCTCCCGGCGCAGGTAGTCGAGCGTCTTTTTGGGATCCTGGCTGTAATCAAGCAGTGCCTGGCGGTTCAGTAATTCGCGTGCGCCTCCGGTCACGGTTCCGTTCCGTTCGCGAATCCAGCGGTCCATCACCTCCTGAAACTGCTGCCGCGCGTCCGAGTTCTGGGCATGGAGGGCCTTGAAGTAATAATAGTCATCCGTGCCCGGCACCAGTTCCTTAAGGGCGGCCTCACGGTCATCGGCCAGACTGAAGTTCTCGATATACCCGATCTCCTGTGCCTTGCCGCACAGCGCCAATGCCAACCCGCAAACAACACCCAGCAGTTTTTTCATGAGGACTCCTCTTCGTGAGACGGGACGATCTTATGCTTGAGCAGATACGATCTAAAGCGGAGCGGGCTTCAAAGTCAAGCATGGTCGCGGGGCAATCTTCCGGGGTACGCGCTGGATCGTTAGTGCACCACGGGCTTGACTTTTTCA